>JAPLSD010000098.1 GCA_026398835.1 Pseudomonas sp. | reverse complement strand
GCAATGGCGGCGCAAAATTACAAGCAGCTGGCGAACCTGGGCTACAGCGAAGCACAAGTCGGTCTGGCTGATATTCAGGTGGAGACCCACGACCCGGTTCAGATGAAACAGGCCGAAGCCACTTACCGCGCGGCCGTCGACACCTCGCCACGGGCTCAGGCTCGTCTGGGGCGTCTGCTGGTGGCCAAACCCGGTGCAACCGAAGCCGAACAGCACGAAGCCGAAGGCCTGTTGAAAAAAGCCTTCGCCAATGGTGAAGGCAACACCCTGATCCCGCTGGCGATGCTCTACCTGCAATACCCCCACAGTTTCCCGAACATCAACGCCCAGCAGCAGATCAGCAAATGGCGCGCTGCCGGTTACCCCGAAGCCGGCCTGGCACAAGTGCTGCTCTATCGCACCCAAGGCACCTACGACCAGCATCTGGGCGAGGTCGAAAGCATCTGCAAAGCGGCGCTCAAGACCACCGACATCTGCTACGTCGAACTGGCCACCGTCTACCAGAAGCGCGCCCAGCCTGAACAACAGGCAGAGCTGCTCAAGCAGCTGCAAGCCGCCCACAGCCTTGGCACGGTTTCCGCTCAACGGATGGACAGCGTCGCTCGCGTTCTCGGCGACGCCACGCTCGGCAAGACTGACGAAAAAACCGCGCAGACTATGCTCGAACAAATCGCTCCCGGCTACCCCGCTTCCTGGGTCAGCCTGGCGCAATTGCTCTACGACTTCCCCGAGTTGGGCGACGTCGACAAAATGATGAAGTATCTGGATAACGGCCGCGCTGCTGACCTGCCGCGGGCCGAACTGCTGCTGGGCAAGCTCTACTACGAAGGCAAATGGGTGCCGGCCGACGCCAAACAGGCTGAAGCGCATTTCCAGAAAGCCCTCGGCAAAGAAGTCGCCGCCGATTACTACCTCGGCCAGATCTACCGCCGTGGTTACCTCGGCAAGGTCTATCCGCAGAAGGCCCTGGATCACCTGTTGACCGCTGCCCGCAACGGCCAGAACAGTGCTGACTTCGCCATCGCCCAGCTGTTTTCCCAAGGCAAGGGCACCCAGCCCGACCCGGTCAATGCCTATGTCTTCAGCCAACTGGCCAAGGCCCAGGACACCCCGCAAGCCAATGAGCTTGCACAAACACTCGAAGCCCAACTGCCGCCTGCTCAGCACGCCGAGGCCCAGCGCCGCTTGCAACAAGAACAGGCCATGCGTGGCGCCTTGAGCAAGAACCCGCAAGAACTGCACGCCCTGCAAGAAGACGGCGAGGAATCCCTATGAAGTTGAATCCATTCGTTCAGGCCGGCATTGGCCTGACATTCGCTCTGTTGTGGTCTTGCCCGACATTGGCAGCCCTGACCGACACCAAAAACTATGGCCTGGAAGTGAAAGCCACTGGCGAATCGGAAGCTGACACTGATCTGGGCACCCGTCCCGGAGGCGACGTCAACGGTGTCGGCCTCGACCTGCGCCCGTGGGTCTATGGCGAAAGCGGTAACTGGAGCGCCTATGCCATGGGCCAGGCCGTGACCTCGACCGACATCGTCGAGACCGATACCCTGCAACAGTCTGGTAGCAGCGGCACGCAGAGCAACAGTGACAATGGTCGCACCAGTAAAAAGAATTACCTGGCGATGCGCGAATTCTGGGTCGGCTACAGCGGCCTGACGCCCTACCCCGGCGAGCAACTGAAACTCGGTCGCCAACGCCTGCACAACGACGACGGCCAATGGCGCGACACCAACATCGAAGCCCTGAACTGGACCTTTGACACCACCTTGTTGCGGGCCAACGTCGGCGCCGCCGAACGCTTCAGCGAATACCGCACCGACCTCACCGAGCTGGCGCCCAAGGACAAGGATCGCCTGCACATCTACGGCGATGTCTCCACCCAGTGGACACCCGGCAATTGGGTCGGCGTGCGCGCTCATCACACTCACGATGACGGCAAACTCGACTATCCAGTGCCCGGTGAAGCGCCCGACTCGCTCGACAAGAAACAGAACGGCGACCTGACCTGGATCGGTCTGGAAGCCAACAGCGATGCTTACAACTATCGCAACACCAACACTGTCAATTACTGGGGCAGCGTCACGGGCCTGAGCGGTAAACGCGACACCGTTAACCCGCTGACCGCCCAAGGCACCCCTGCGGTCGACCCCAAAAACAGCAGCAGCGTCAACGGCTGGGCCACCGACCTGGGTATCCGCCTGCGTCTCGATCCAAACTGGCAAGTCGGTGGGGCCTACGCCCGCGCCAGTGCCGATTACGAGCAGAACGGTCTGGAAAGCAACCGCTCGAACTACACCGGTACCCGCTCGCGGGTTCACCGTTTCGGCGAAGCGTTCCGCGGCGAAATGAGCAACATGCAGACCGCCACTCTGTTCGGCTCCTGGATGCTGCGTGATGACTATGACGCCAGCCTGATCTACCACAAGTTCTGGCGCGTCGATGGCAGCAAGCCGATCGGCAACAACGGTATCAACGCTGTCGAAAACACCACTGACAACACCACCGATGCAGTGATCTCCAGCACATCGCTGCCGCTCGCAGACGGCAAGACAGACCTCGGTCAGGAAATGGACCTGGTGGTCACCAAGTACTTCAAGCAAGGCCTGCTGCCGGCCGCGCTGAGCCAGTCCATCGATGAACCTTCGGCGCTGGTGCGTTTTCGCGGCGGTGTGTTCAAGCCTGGCGACGCTTACGGCAAAGAAGTCGACTCCTACATGCATCGCGCCTTTATCGATGTCATCTGGAAGTTCTGATGAGAGCTGCCAAGGGAGTGCGTGAGATGAACAGTCAAGCCATCAAGGGCTCGATCAGCCTGTTGGCCGGCGCGCTGCTGCTGGCCAGCACCGCCGCGTTCGCCAGCGTCGAACCGGGTGTTTCAAACGACCAGAGCAAACCGGCGACCGTGGCCAAGGGGCTGCAACAGGCGAAAACCTACACCGTCACCAGCGCACCGATCGCCTCGCTGGAACTGGCCAAACCGAAACTGCCAGACATCTCCGGCTACACCGCCGAAGCGGCTGCAGCAAAAATCGTGCGCAGCAAACCCGGCAAGGTCAGCGTGCGGCGAATGATGCAGGAAGACGCGCTGAAGGACTTCATCGGCGGCGATAACAAGATGGCCGAGTGGGTGGTGCGTCAGCATGGCATTCCCCAGGCGATCTTTATCGACGACGGTTACATGAACCTCAAGGACCTGACCAGGCACTTGCCCAAGCAGTACATCAGCGAGACTTCGCCCGGTGTGTTCCTGGCCAAATTGCCGATCGTGGTCGGCCGTAAAGGCATCCTCGAAATCGACAAACAGACCCAAGAGCTGCGCCTGTCCCAGGAAGCCGGTTCGTTCATGGTCAACGATGGTCAGCTGTTCGTGCGTGACACCAAAATCACCGGCTGGCGCGAAAAGGAAAACGGCCCGGCAACCTTCCGTTCGCCGAAAGAGTTCCGTCCATTCCTGTTGTCCTGGGGGGGTACCGAGACCTACATCGTCAATAGCAAAATGGCCAGCTTCGGTTACTCCAACAGTAAGTCCTACGGCGTGAGTATTTCCCAATACACGCCGAACATGGCCAAGGTGCTCAAGCGCCCGGAACCCACGGGCTGGATCGTCGGCTCCGAGTTCTCGGACATGTGGTACGGGTTCTACTGCTACGAGACCCGCGACTTTGTAGTCAAGGGCAATACCTACCGCGACAACATCGTCTACGGCATCGATCCCCATGACCGTTCCCACGGTCTGATCATTGCTGACAACACGGTGTACGGGACCAAAAAAAAGCACGGAATCATCATTTCCCGTGAGGTCAACGACAGCTTCATCTTCAACAACCGCAGCTACGACAACAACCTGTCGGGCCTGGTGATCGACCGTAACAGCGTCAACAACCTGATCGCCTACAACGAGATCTACAAGAACCACACCGACGGCATCACGCTCTACGAGAGCGCTAATAACCTGCTGTGGGGCAACAGGGTGATCAGCAACCGACGTCACGGCATCCGCGTTCGTAACAGCGTGAATATTCGCCTCTATGAAAACCTCGCCATGAACAATGGCCTGACCGGCGTCTACGGCCACATCAAGGACCTCACCGACACTGATCGTGACATCAAGCTCGACCCGTTCGATGCCCAGGTCTCGCTGATCGTGGTCGGTGGCGAACTGGCCGCCAACGGCAGCGGACCGTTGTCCATCGACTCGCCGCTCAGCGTCGAGCTGTACCGGGTATCGATGCTCGCTCCGACCAAATCCAGTGGCATCAGCTTCTCGGGAATTCTCGGCGAGCGCCAGGATGAAATTCTCGACCTGCTGGTGCGCCAGCAGAAAGCCGTGCTCATCGACCCTGTCGAACGCCAGACCGAAATGCGGGACTGAGGATGACCTTTATGCACCCACACATGATCAAACTACTCAGCCTCTCGGGCCTGACCATGGCCATTCTTGCCGCCAGCGGTGGCGCACGCGCCGACGATGTCCAGAAGCCGAACTTCAGCGCCGAGCCGTGCTGCAACCTGTGCCCGCAAGCCCACGACGCGAAGAACTACACCACCCGCTATCAGCAGAACTTCACCACGCTGATACAAGCTCAGGGCGACTGGCTGTTCCGGACTCAGGAAGATTTGCGCACCGAGTTCGACACCTCGCCTGCAGGCTACAGACGCATGAAAGAACTGCATGACGCGTTCAAGAGCAAAGGCGTGGAACTGGTGGTGGTTTACCAGCCGACCCGTGGCCTGGTGAACCGCAACAAACTGAACCCGGAAGAAAAAGCCAAATTCGATTTCGACAAGGCGCTGAGCAACTACAAAACCATGCTCGGGCGTTTCGCCGCCATGGGTTATGTGGTGCCAGACCTGTCGCCGTTGACCAATGAGCAATTGGGCGACGAACTGCCGGCCCACGATTTCTACTTCCGCGGTGACCAGCACTGGACCCCGTACGGCGCTCAGCGCACAGCGAAAATCGTCGGCGAAAAAATCAAGCAAATTCCGGCCTTCGCAGACATTCCCAAGCGTGAATTCGAATCCCACAAGTCGGGTCGCATGGGCAAGACCGGAACGTTGCACAACATGGCCGGTCAACTCTGTGGCACCAGCTATGCGATCCAGTATATGGATCAGTTCACCACCGAGCCAAAAGGTGAGGCGGCGGACGGTGATCTGTTCGGTGAATCCGGGAATCCGGAAATTACCTTGGTCGGCACCAGCCACAGCGGCAAGAACTACAACTTCGCCGGTTTCCTGGAGGAAGCCATCGGCGCTGACATCCTCAACGTCGCCTTTCCCGGCGGTGGTCTGGAAGGCTCGATGTTGCAGTACCTGGGCAGCGAAGAGTTCCAGAAAAAACCACCGAAGATTCTTATCTGGGAATTCTCGCCCCTGTATCGCCTCGATCAGGAAACCATTTACCGGCAGATGATGGCGCTACTCGACAACGGTTGCGAAGGTAAAGATGCGCAGATGACCGGCAGCGCCAGCCTCAAGCCTGGCAAGAACGCGCTGATGGTCAACAGTAAAAACATGGACCTGCGCAACAGCAGTCATCAGGTCGACATCCGTTTCGCCGACCCATCGGTGAAAACCTTGCACGCCACCCTCTGGTACATGAACGGTCGCCACGAGGACATCAAGATCGACAAACCGACAACATCCGACACCGACGGGCGTTTCGCCTTTGAACTGCGCACTGACGAAGACTGGGCCTCGCAAAATCTGTTGGCCGTTGAAGTGGAGGGCCCGGAAGCCGGCGCCGCTGCGCAGCAAGTCGAAGCAAAAGTATGCAAACGCAACGTTTTCCCAGGCGCTGAGCAACGTACCGCTCAGACCGGGCAATGAGGTTACCTATGCACGCTAGAACTCGAACACTGACGATGAAAAAACGGCTGGCGCCGACCCTGCTGGGCCTGGCCATTTTCGCAGGCACCGCACAGGCGGCAGCGCCATTGCGCCCGCCTCAGGGTTACTTCGCGCCGATAGAAAAAATCAAGACCGGTGAAAACGCCGAGGGCTGCGACACAATGCCCGCGCCGTACACCCAGAAACTGCAATTTCGCAGCAAATACGAAGGCTCCGACAAGGCCCGTTCGACCCTCAACGAGGAGTCGGAAAAGGCCTTCCGCGATGCCACCGCCGACATCACCAAACTGGAGCGTGGCACCAGCAAACGGGTGATGCAGTTCATGCGTGACGGTCGTCCAGAACAGCTCGAATGTACCCTGAGCTGGTTGACCGCCTGGGCCAAAGCCGATGCACTGATGTCCAAGGATTTCAACCATACCGGCAAGTCCATGCGCAAATGGGCATTGGGCAGCATGGCGTCGTCCTACATCCGCTTGAAGTTCTCCGACTCGCACCCGTTGGCGACCCACCAGCAAGAGTCGCAATTGATCGAAGCCTGGTTCAGCAAAATGGCCGATCAGGTGGTCAGCGATTGGGACAACCTGCCGCTGGAACAAACCAACAACCACTCGTACTGGGCTGCGTGGTCAGTCATGGCCACCGCCGTGGCAACCGATCGCCGCGACCTGTTCGACTGGTCGGTGAAGGAATACAAAGTCGGCGCCAATCAAATCGATGCTCAGGGCTTCTTGCCAAACGAACTGAAGCGCCAGCAACGGGCCCTCGCCTACCACAACTATGCCCTGCCGCCGCTGGCGATGATCGCCAGCTTCGCTCAGGTCAACGGTGTGGACTTGCGGCCGGAAAACAACGGCGCACTGAAACGCCTGGGTGACCGAGTGCTGGCCGGGGTCAAAGACCCGGAAGAATTCCAGGCTAAAAACGGTAAAGACCAGGACATGACCGATCTCAAAGTCGACTCGAAATTCGCCTGGCTCGAACCCTTCTGCAGCCTCTACACCTGCCCGCCGGATGTGCTCGAACGCAAACACAAGATGCAACCGTTCAAAAGCTTCCGCCTCGGTGGCGACCTGACCAAGGTCTACGACCCAAGTCATGAAAAAGGCGGTAAGGGTTCGTAAAGGCTGATCGTTCCCACGCTCCGCGTGGGAATGCCTCACCGGACGCTCCGCGTCCGCTTTGGCATGTGACGCGGAGCGTCACGGGCTGCATTCCCACGCAGAGCGTGGGAACGATCTGAAACGTAATAACCCCCCGTTTTTCGTGGGGGGTTTGGGGGGCTCTGGCCCTTAACTGTTGGTTAAACATGGAGAGGTCGGGATGGTTTTCTCATCCAATGTGTTCCTGTTTTTGTTCTTGCCGATTTTTCTCGGCTTGTACTACTTAAGCGG
>JAPLSD010000273.1 GCA_026398835.1 Pseudomonas sp. | reverse complement strand
GGAGAAAGGGATGAACGCACCTGTCGTGATCGTCGGCACTGGGCTGGCTGGCTACAACCTGGCCCGGGAGTTTCGCAAACTCGATGGCGAAACCCCGCTGCTGCTGATTACCGCAGATGACGGACGCTCCTACTCCAAGCCAATGCTCTCCACCGGCTTCGGTAAAAACAAAGACGCCGACGGCCTGAGCATGGCTGAACCCGGCGCCATGGCCGAGCAACTCAAGGCCGAAATACGCACCCATACCCGCATCAGCGGCATTGATCCAGGCCACAAGCGCCTGTGGATCGGCGAAGAAGCCGTGGTGTATCGCGACCTGATCCTGGCCTGGGGTGCGGAGACCGTGCGGGTGCCGGTGGAAGGCGATGCTCCGGAAGCGATCTTCCCGATCAACGACCTCGAAGATTACGCACGTTTTCGCGCAGCGGCCGTCGGCAAACGCCGGGTGCTGCTGCTCGGCGCCGGCCTGATCGGCTGTGAGTTCGCCAACGACCTGATCCTCGGCGGCTATGAAGTGCAACTGGTGGCGCCGTGCGAGCAAGTGATGCCGACCTTGCTGCATCCGGCCACCGCTGCTGCTGTTCAGGCCGGGTTGGAAAGCCTGGGCGCGCGCTTCCACCTCGGGCCGGTGCTCAACCGCTTGCAGTGCACGGCGGACGGGCTTGAGGCTCACCTTTCCGACGGTCAAGTCATCCCCTGCGATGTCGTGGTTTCAGCCATTGGCCTGCGCCCGCGTATCGATCTGGCGGCAGCGGCCGGTTTAGTCGTCAATCGCGGCGTAGTGGTCGATCGCCATCTGAAAACCTCTCACGCCAACATCTACGCCCTGGGCGACTGCGCCGAAGTCGACGGGCTGAACCTGCTGTACGTCATGCCGCTGATGAGCTGCGCCCGCGCGCTGGCCCAGACCCTGGCCGGCAACCCGACCGTCGTCAACTATGGCCCTATGCCGATTACCGTGAAAACGCCGGTCTGCCCCTTGGTCGTCTCCCCACCGCCACGGGGTTCGGAGGGCATTTGGACGGTCGAAGGCGAGGGCGCCAATATTAAGGCGCTGTGCCGCGACGCCAGCGGCAAACTGCTGGGTTATGCCCTGACCGGCAGCGCCGTCATGGAAAAACTCGCTCTAAACAGGGAGCTTCCAGCCCTTCTGGCGTAAATGCTGGTCGTTCTGTCGGAATCACCACGGTTTTGCCACTACAAAGGTCGCGGGGAGACTGGCGCCACTCCTGTCACCGTGCCATCCTCACTCCCGTCTGCCGCAGAGTAGAGCCTGCGGCGCCTTGGGCGCTGTTCCGGAAGAACAGCACGGACATAACAACAAAAAACCGTCAAAGAGGCTTCACTATGCGTAAACCAGATCTCGCAGCCGCCATTGCTGAAAAAGCTGATCTCACCAAAGAACAGGCCAATCGCGTACTCAACGCCGTTCTTGAAGAAATCACCGGCGCTCTGCACCGTAAAGACAGCGTCACCCTGGTGGGTTTCGGCACCTTCCTGCAACGCCACCGTGGCGCCCGTACCGGCAAAAACCCGCAAACCGGCGAGCCTGTGAAAATCAAGGCAAGCAACACCGTTGCCTTCAAACCGGGCAAATCGCTGAAAGACAGCGTCAATCCGTAACGGATACGAACTCCCCGAATAGTGGGGGAACGGTATTTAAGATGGGCACGCCAACTGGGTTGGGTGCTCATTTTTTATGGGCGAAAGGTTTATTGGATATCGGGGCGGAACCCACCAGCAAGGTAAAGAAGTCTGTCCTCTTTTCCGTCCGGTCTGACCGGAAAATCTGAGTTGCCGATTGACTGAAAAAACTGTGGGAATGAAGCATTTGTGGCGAGGGAGTCCCCGCCCCGTCTTCGACGCCGCGCTGTCACGCATAGAACACTTGTAGGAGCACGGCTTGCCGGCGATGGCGCCCTTGAGATCGCCATCGTCGGAACGCCGCCCGGAGCAAGCTCAGCTCCTACAAAGGTCCGCGTATCAGTCTGTACTTGGGTTGCACCCCAACAAGCCCGCCGCTTATAGTTCGCCCCATCTGCTGACTCCGGTCAGCGGTTGGGTTTCGCAGCCCTTACAGAAATGTTTTACCAGCACCGTCAAAAGACAACATGGGCAAATATCGCCTGCGTTTCGTTTTATGGCGGCTGTGCGTGGGAGACCTTCGGGTCTGCCGGGTTTATTCATTTCCTCGGTCTGCGAACCCGCGTACAGCTGCCACCCCTTTGTTTCGCAGCGAAAGGTGGCATTTCTTTAATTCGAAATGAGCTTCCACCTATGACTATCAAAAATCCGTCTGACCGCTTCATTCCTTTCACCAATATCGTCACCGACGAACCCGTCCTGATGATCGACAGCCAAGCCTCGCTACGAGACCTGCACGCCTGCGTCAGCGAACGTCTGCACACCGTCCTCAATTACCTGACCCTGATGGCTTGCACCAATCTGCCCGACTACGCCGAACGCGATATCAACACTGTCACCAACGTCGCCCGGCTGATGGTCCAGGACATCACTGATGTGTTTGGGGTGATTGAGAGGCGAGGGATGGCGGATACCTGAGATCGTTTGCCGGCGATCTGGAATGAAGAAAACCCGCAGCGATGCGGGTTTTTAGAATAGGACAGTTTTGTTTTCTGAAACCCGACTGGCTAACAGCATTGCTGTCGATGTTCCGCGCAAACCTGGTGTCAGCAGGCCCGGTTAAAGGCCACTCTCGATGCAGAAGCACCATTGAACGAAACGACTGCCCTCGGAATCTGTTTCAGCCATAAGAAAACAGGATCAGCGGTCATACGCAGGGTTCCGGAGGCTGCTATTCCTTCCCATGGGAGCAGTCGTTTCGGGCCGGTCGGGATGCGGGCCGGGAACAGACGCGTGGCCGTGGCCGCGGCGCCAGCCGGGTGCGCGAAGAGAAGCACAGGTGCCAATCCTTATCAGGAGGTGGCAAATGCTATTCAT
>JAPLSD010000831.1 GCA_026398835.1 Pseudomonas sp. | reverse complement strand
TCAACGGTGGTCAGAGGTGCGGCCTCGGCTCGAACGCAGGTTTCGCCAGCTGCTATGAAATCGCGGCGTTCGCCAAGATTGTTTAACTCAATGCCCCATGAGCCAATGCTGGTGCGGCCCAGGCAGGGTCCAGACGCCAAATAGCATCACCAACAACCCGCCGGTCATGCGCACGCTGCGTTTGCGCAGCAGGGCAGTGACCCGTTCGGCGGCAAGGCCGGTGGCCAGCAGCACCGGCCAGGTGCCGAGGCCGAAGGCGAGCATCAGCAGCGCGCTGTCGAGGGCATTGCCCTGGCTGGCGGACCAGAGCAGCGTGCTGTAAACCAACCCGCACGGCAGCCAGCCCCAGAGCGCGCCCAGCAGCAAGGCACGGGGCAGGCTCGACACCGGCAGCAAGCGGTTGGCGAACGGCTGGATATGCTTCCAGAGGCCGCGTCCGAGGCTTTCGATACGCGTCAGGCCGCTCCACCAACCGGCCAGGTACAAGCCCATGGCAATCAGCAGCAACCCGGCGAGTACGCGCATGAACATCGCTGCCGGACTGTTGGCCACTGCCCAGCCCGCAAGGCCAATCAGCAGGCCGGCTGCGGCATAGCTGAGAATCCGTCCCAGGTTGTAAGCCAGCAGCAGGCGAAAGCGTCGGCTGCGTTGCTCCTTGGGAATCGCCAGGGTCAGCGCGCCCATCAGACCGCCGCACATGCCCAGGCAATGACCGCCACCGAGCACACCGAGAATGACCGCGGAAACCAGCAGCGGGGCCAGCTCAAACATGGGGAGGAGCCTTGTCTTTCGGTTGGGACGGGGCGGTAGCAGGCGGTTGGCCGCTGGCCTCGTCGACACCAGCCCGATGGTTCGGGTCCTGATCGTCGAACAGAATGCTGTGGGCCGGGCCGTCGAGGTCGTCGTACTGACCGCTGTCGACTGCCCAGAAGAAGATGTAAATGGCGATGGCCACGATCAGCAGCGCGGCCGGGATCATCACGTAGAGAGCTGGCATGGTTAGACTCCATGCCCGCGCGGCTCAGGCCGGCAGCGGGCGGGTTTCTGGCGTGGCGCTGGCCGCAGGCGTGCTCGGCATGCGAGTCAGGCGCAAAGCATTCAGCACTACGGTCAACGAGCTGAGGGACATGCCGACCGCCGCCCAGATCGGAGTGATCCAGCCGAGGGCGGCGAACGGCAACATGAGGCCATTGTACAGCCCGGCCCACAGCAGGTTCTCGATGATTACCCGGCGCGTGCGTCGCGCCAGGCTGAAGGCTTGCACCAGTGCGTCGAGGCGGTTGGACAGCAGCACCGCGTCGGCGCTGGTTTTCGCCAGATCGGTGGCCGAGCCCATCGCCACGCTGATATCGGCAGCGGCCAGTACCGGCACGTCGTTGACCCCGTCGCCGAGCATCAACACCTTGCGACCCTGCTGATGTAGCTGTTGCAGCACTTGCAGTTTGTCATCAGGACGCAGACCACCACGGGCCTCGTCGATACCCAGTTCGGCGGCGACGCTGGCGACCATCGGTGAACTGTCGCCGGACAGCAGCAGCGTGTGCCAGCCACGAGCCTTGCAGGCGGCGAGCAGGGCGGGGGCGTCGGCACGCAAGCGGTCATCGAGGACAAACCAGGCCAATGCACCCTGACCATCGCCGAGTAACAACCATTGGCCGGCCTCATCGGGCATCGCCGGTACAGGGCAGTCGCTGAGTTCACACACAAACGCCGGTTGGCCGATGCGCAGGCGCTGCTCACCCACCCGACCTTCAAGGCCAAGTCCTGGCGTACTGAGGACTTCTTCGGCGGCCAGCGGTGCACGGCCAAAGGCGCGGGCGATCGGATGTTCGGAGCGGTTTTCCAGCGCTGCGGCGAGGCCCAGGCACTGGTCGCTGTCCAGCGCGCCCAGCACCCGAATCGAACGCAACGCCAGGCGGCCTTCGGTGAGGGTGCCGGTCTTGTCGAAAATCACCGTATCGATCTGATTCAAACCTTCCAGCACATGGCCGCGAGTCAGCAGCAGGCCGAGTTTGTGCAGCGTGCCAGTGGCGGCGGTGAGGGCGGTCGGGGTGGCCAGGGACAGTGCGCACGGGCAGGTAGCGACCAGCATCGCCAAGACGATCCAGAATGCCCGGGATGAATCCAGCTCCCACCACAGCAGACCGATGGCCGCCGCGGCGATCAACGAAAGCAACAGGAACCATTGCGCAGCGCGGTCGGCGATTTCTGCCAGTCGCGGTTTTTCCGCCTGGGCGCGATCCAGCAGGCGGACGATGGCTGACAGCCGGGTATTCTGACCCAGCGCCAGCACTTCGACGGTCAACGCACCTTCGACATTCAGAGTGCCAGCGGTGACCGCGTCGCCCAGGGTCCGAGGTTGTGGCAGGTATTCGCCGGTCAGCAGCGACTCATCGATGCTCGACTGGCCATCGAGGATCTTGCCGTCAGCCGGCAAAATGGCGCCGGGATGCACCAGCACCCGGTCGCCCAGACGCAATTCGCTGAGCAGGATGCGTTCGCTCTGGCCGTCATCGCTCATGCGCAGGCAGGAAGCGGGCAACAAATTGACCAGCTGCGCGGTGGCGGCGGCGGTGCGTTCCCGGGCGCGGCGTTCCAGATAACGCCCGGCAAGCAGGAACAGCGCAAACATCCCGACCGCGTCGAAATACAGTTCGCCGACCCCGGTGATCGAGGTCCAGATGCCGGCGATATAGGCGCTGCCAATCGCCAGCGACACCGAAACGTCCATGGTCAGGTGGCGGGTACGCAGGTCCCGCATGGCACCTTTGAAGAACGGCGCGCAGCTGTAGAAAACAATCGGTGTGGTGAGGAACAGCGCGACCCAGCGCAGGATGGTGTGCAGTTCGGGGCTCAGGTCGATATTGAATTCCGGCCAGGTGGCCATGGTCGCCATCATCGCCTGGAACCACAGTAAGCCGGCGACGCCCAGTTGGCGCAGGGCCAGACGGTTTTCACTGGCCAGTTGCTCGGCGGCGCGGTCGGCTTGATACGGATGCGCGGCATAACCGATGTGGCGCAGTTCGCTGAGCACCTTGCTCAGCGGCAACTGGCTATCGGCCCAGCGCACGTGCAAACGATGGTTGGACAGGTTCAGCCGTGCTTCGGCGACCGCCGGCAGGCTGCGCAGGTGTTTCTCGATCAACCAGCCGCACGCGGCGCAGCTGATGCCTTCCATCAGCAGGGTGGTTTCGGCGAGCTCGCCTTCGTGGCGGACAAAGGGCTCCTGCACATCGGCGCGATCGTACAGCGCCAGCTCGTCCACCAGCTGCACCGGCAGCGCCTCGGGGTTGGCTGAGGCTTCACTGCGATGGCTGTAATAGCTTTGCAGACCACCGGCGACAATCGCCTCGGCCACGGCCTGACAGCCCGGGCAGCAAAGCTCGCGGGTTTCGCCGAGGATGACGGCGGTAAACCGGCTGCCGGGCGGAACGGGCAGGGCGCAGTGGTAGCAGGGGGTTGGCGTGGTCATGAGGTTTTCACAGGGCGTTGTCCGATGATCGTTCCCACGCTCCGCGTAGGAATGCCTCCCCGGACGCTCTGCGTCCGCTTTGGCTGGGGACGCGGAGCGTCCCTGGCTGCGTGCCCACGCAGAGCAGATCAGGAGGTGAGCTTACTGCTTCAGGTCTTCCGCACCTTGCAGCGGTTCGTCACCGAGCAGCAGGTCTTTGTCGTGGCTGATTTGCTCTTCCTCGAACATACGCCAGGTCTTGTCGTCCTGCACACCGAGCAGCTCGACGAAGCGCCGGCCTTCGATCTTGTCGGTCAACTGGCCGATATAACGGCCTTGTTCGGTTTCGCTGCGAGCCAGGGTGATCTTGCGATCCTTCTCCGGCTGGGTTGGCGAGATCAGGTTCAGCTCCAGGGTTTTTGGCTGGCTGTTTCCGGTCAGGCGCAGGTCGACTTCGCCGGTCAGCTCATCCAGATGCACACTGGCGCGCAGCAGCAGGGTCTGGGCCAGTAGTTCACGGTCCAGCGAGCGATTGATACCTTTACCCGCTTCGTAATAATTGT
>JAPLSD010000283.1 GCA_026398835.1 Pseudomonas sp. | reverse complement strand
TGTAGTAATAGGCGCCTTTGGGATCTTCGCTGTAGAGCTCGGGCACATTGACCTGGCCTTTACGCACCAGCCAATAGTCGACCATGATCACGCCGTACAGCGGCCCCAACAGGGCGCCGAGCCCGGACAGGAAGTAGACGATTACCAATGGGCTGTTATAGAGATTCCACGGCAGGATCAGCACCGCAATGGTCGCGCTGATCAGCCCGGCGCGGCGAAAGTTCAGGTACTTGGGCGCCAGATTGCTGAGGACGAAGGCCGGGGCGACGAAGTTGGCCATGATGTTCACCGCCACGGTGACGATCAGGAACGCCAGGCAGCCCAGTACCAGAAAGAACGTATTGGGAATCGAGGCGATGATTTCCGTCGGGCTTTCGATGATCCGTCCGTTGATCTGGAACTGCGCACCGCAGAGCAGCACGGTGATGCTGGCGAACACCAGGATATTCACCAGCAGGCCCCAGAAATTGCCGACCTTGATGGTCTTGCGGCACGGCGAAGAACGGGCGAAATCGCAGAAGTTGAGGATCAGCGTGCCATAGATCGCCAGCCACAGTGCGCCACCGGCGAAGATGTTGCGCCACATCTCGGCGCCACTCAGCGGTTCGCGGATCGACCAGGCGATGGTCGCGTTGGCCTGGGTGTACATCCACGCCGCAAGGGCGGCGACTGTCAGCAGAATCACTGGCCCGGCAAACGCCTCATAACGCCGGACCATCTCCATGCCGTAGGCGAGAATCGCCAATTGCACGAACCAGATGGCCACGAAGCACACCCAGCCCAGGCTCGACAGCCCGAGGATCGAGTTGTGATCGTACTCGGCGAAGCCCGGGTGGACTGCGGTCAGCAGCACGCGAAACACCACCGAAGCCAGGTACGTCTGAATACCGAACCAGGCAATGGCGATGACGGCACGGATAAGCGCCGGAATTTGCGCACCATGGATACCGAAACTGATGCGGCTGATCACCGGAAATGGCACGCCGGTTTTCTGGCCCATGTAGCCAGACAGGTTCATGAAGAAGTACACCAGCGCCGCGCCGATCCCCAGTGACAACAGGATCTGCCAACCGCCCAGGCCCAGGGCGTACAAGCCGATGGCGAAGGAGTAATTGGCGATGTTGTGTACGTCGTTGGTCCAGAGCGCAAAGATGCTGTAACGCCCCCAGCGCCGACCTTCTATTTTGGTCGGCGCCAGGTCTTTGTTGTGCAGGCGCGGGCTGAGGGTCAGCGGTGGCGTCGTCCCAGGCATCTGACCGGTATTGGATTGAGGGCGGTTATGGGTGGAGGAGGGCAAATCCAGTGCGATGTTATTAGAGAGGCTTGTACGCATTCCGGCTGGCTCCTGATTCCGGTTTGACGGTGACTGTGCATGAGCGCGAGGCTCGGCAATCTTCGTCGACAGTTCCGGGAATCACTGGGTTCTGGGCATCTGCAGCCTGACGGAGGATTAACCGTGACAGGCTTGCGGATAGGAAGTGTATGTATGTTTTGAATTTATTGTATACAAAACACAGGTTCACTTAAGCCACTTCTGTGCCAGATTTCAGTCTATGAATTCTGTGTTTAATTTCGTTTTGTAGTTCTTATCGCTAAGTGCATGAAATACAGGCGATATAAATTGACCGATCGAACAGGTATTTATTTTATGGCGGGATTAAGGCTTGTGTGGGCGAGTAGCGAGACGGGAGGAGAGGTGTAACTTTTTGGGGCGCTGATAGTGGAAGTGCACACAAAAATGGCACCTACGGTGACATTTATGTGTGCACATTTTTCATGAGCCAGGTATTGACTGGCTGGACGATCTTTACGCTTTGCTGATGATGTTCCCTGCGTGCAGCCCGCATTCTTTCTGCGTGGCTTCTTCCCACCACCAGCGACCTTCGCGTTCGTGCTGGTTAGGCAGGACAGGGCGGGTGCAGGGTTCGCAGCCGATGCTGATAAAGCCGCGTTCGTGCAGGCTGTTGTAAGGCAGCTCAAGCATGCGGATGTAGCCCCAGATCTCTTCGCTGGTCATTTGCGCCAGCGGATTGAATTTGTAGAGGGTGCGCTCCGGGGTGGAGAACGCGCTGTCGATCTCCAGCACGGCGACCTGGCTGCGGGTGCCGGGGCTCTGGTCGCGGCGCTGGCCGGTCGCCCAGGCGCTGACGGTGGAGAGTTTGCGGCGCAGCGGCTCGATCTTGCGGATACCGCAGCATTCGCCATGGCCGTCTTTATAGAAGCTGAACAGGCCTTTTTCCTTCACAAAGGGTTCAAGCTTGCTTTGATCCGGCGAGACCAGCTCAATCTCGATCTTGTAGTGCTCGCGGACCTGCTCGATGAACCGGTAGGTTTCCGGATGCAGTCGGCCAGTGTCGAGGCTAAAGACCTTGACGTTTTTGTTCAGTTTCCAGGCCATGTCCACCAGCACCACGTCTTCCGCGCCGCTGAAGGAAATCCACAGATCGTCACCGAACTGGGCGAAGGCAAGTTTAAGAATGTCCTGCGCGGACTTGTTGGCATAGGTTGCGGCGAGTTCAGCGACGTCGAACGATTGGCTCATCAGGGCGGTTTCCTACAGGTCGGTGGCGCTATGCGCTCTATATGCTGACGATGGTAACAAAAACCTGTGGCGGCTGGCGCGCTCCTCTGCGTTGCGCCGACCAGAGCGAGTCGCTAGAGTTCAGCTGTCCTTTTACGTGCTCAACTCAATAATCAATACAAATGGGAGTGTCTTGTGGAAATTGCCTGTCTCGACCTGGAAGGTGTGCTGGTCCCGGAAATCTGGATCGCCTTTGCCGAAAAAACCGGTATTGAATCCCTCAAGGCAACCACTCGGGATATTCCCGATTACGACGTGCTGATGAAGCAGCGTCTGCGGATTCTTGATGAGCACGGCTTGAAGCTGTCCGACATCCAGGAAGTGATCGCCACGCTAAAGCCGCTGGACGGCGCCATTGAGTTCGTCAATTGG
>JAPLSD010000140.1 GCA_026398835.1 Pseudomonas sp. | reverse complement strand
TTTTTCCGCATCAACTTCTCGCGCTGCATTTTCTGCGGCCTCTGCGAGGAAGCCTGCCCGACCACCGCGATCCAGCTGACACCGGATTTCGAGATGGCCGAGTTCAAACGTCAGGACCTGGTTTACGAGAAAGAAGATCTGTTGATCTCCGGCCCCGGCAAAAACCCTGATTACAACTTCTATCGTGTTGCAGGTATGGCCATTGCCGGTAAGCCAAAAGGCTCCGCGCAGAATGAAGCCGAACCGATCAACGTGAAGAGCTTGCTGCCTTAAGGAAGAAAGATGGAATTCGCTTTCTATTTCGCGTCAGGAGTTGCCGTTGTGTCCACGCTTCGCGTGATCACCAACACCAACCCCGTGCACGCCCTGCTCTACCTGATCATTTCGCTGCTTGCCGTGGCGATGACCTTTTTCAGTCTCGGTGCGCCATTCGCCGGTGTACTGGAAGTGATCGCCTACGCTGGCGCCATCCTGGTGCTGTTCGTGTTCGTGGTGATGATGCTGAACCTGGGCCCGGCCTCGGTTCAGCAAGAGCGCGTCTGGCTCAAGCCCGGTATCTGGGCGGGTCCGGTCGTACTCGCTGCGCTGCTGCTGGCTGAACTGCTGTATGTGCTGTTCAGCCATTCCAGCGGCACCGGCATCGGCCACACCACCGTAGACGCCAAGGCCGTGGGCATCAGCCTGTTCGGTCCTTATCTGCTGGTGGTCGAACTCGCCTCGATGCTGCTGCTCGCCGCAGCTGTCACGGCGTTCCACCTGGGCCGCAACGAGGCGAAGGAGTAGACCATGCCTGTTATCCCTTTAGGTTCTATCCCATTGGAGCATGGCCTGGCTGTCGCCGGCGTCCTGTTCTGCCTCGGTCTGGTCGGCCTGATGGTCCGCCGCAATATTCTCTTCGTGCTGATGAGCCTGGAGATCATGATGAACGCCTCGGGTCTGGCCTTCATCGTCGCCGGTAGCCGTTGGGCGCAGCCGGATGGACAGATCATGTTCATCCTGGTGCTCAGCCTGGCAGCCGCCGAGGCCAGTATTGGCCTGGCGATTCTGTTGCAGCTGTATCGCCGCTTCCACACTCTCGATATCGACGCTGCCAGCGAGATGCGCGGATGAACCTTCTCTATCTGACTTTCCTGTTCCCTCTGATCGGTTTTGTGCTGCTGGCGTTCTCTCGGGGACGCCTCTCGGAAAACCTCTCCGCATTGATCGGCGTCGGTTCCATTGGCCTCTCGGCTATTGTCGCCACTTACGTGATCTGGCAATTCAACGTCGCGCCGCCTGAGGGTGGTCACTACACCCAAGTGCTGTGGCAGTGGATGGCGGTGGATGGGTTCCAGCCGAACTTCGCCCTGTACCTGGATGGTCTGTCCGTGACCATGCTCGGTGTGGTGGTGGGCGTCGGCTTTCTGATCCACCTGTTCGCCTCCTGGTACATGCGCGGTGAAGCCGGTTACTCGCGCTTCTTTGCCTACACCAACCTGTTTATCGCCAGCATGCTGTTCCTGGTCCTGGGCGATAACCTGTTGTTCCTGTACTTCGGTTGGGAAGGCGTGGGCCTGTGCAGCTACCTGTTGATCGGTTTCTACTACAGCAACCGCAACAACGGTAACGCCGCACTCAAAGCCTTTATCGTCACCCGTGTCGGCGACGTGTTCATGGCCATCGGCCTGTTCATCCTGTTCCAGCAACTGGGCACGCTGAACATTCAAGAGCTGATGGTTCGTGCTCCGGAACACTTCAAGGTCGGCGACTTCTGGATCGTTCTGGCGACCCTGATGTTGCTCGGTGGTGCGGTCGGTAAATCTGCGCAACTGCCGCTGCAAACCTGGCTGGCGGATGCGATGGCCGGTCCTACTCCGGTCTCGGCACTGATCCACGCCGCGACCATGGTGACCGCTGGCGTCTACCTGATCGCCCGTACTCACGGTCTGTTTGCCCTGGCGCCGGATATCCTGCATCTAGTAGGAATCGTCGGTGGCGTGACTCTCGTACTGGCCGGCTTCGCTGCGCTGGTGCAGACCGACATCAAACGTGTCCTCGCCTACTCGACCATGAGCCAGATCGGCTACATGTTCCTGGCCCTGGGTGTGGGCGCCTGGGAAGGCGCGATCTTCCACCTGATGACCCACGCCTTCTTCAAGGCGCTGCTGTTCCTTGCATCCGGCTCGGTGATCGTTGCCTGCCACCACGAGCAGAACATCTTTAAGATGGGCGGCCTGTGGAAGAAACTGCCATTGGCTTACGCCAGCTTCATCGTCGGTGGTGCCGCGCTGGCGGCCTTGCCACTGGTGACCGCAGGTTTCTACTCCAAGGACGAGATCCTCTGGGAAGCTTTCGCCAGCGGTAACCACGGCCTGCTGTACGCCGGTCTGGTCGGTGCCTTCATGACGTCGCTGTACACCTTCCGCCTGATCTTCATCACGTTCCACGGTGAAGCCAAGACTGAAGCCCATGCAGGTCACGGCATTGCCCACTGGCTGCCGCTGTCGGTGCTGATCATTCTGTCGACCTTCATC
>JAPLSD010000044.1 GCA_026398835.1 Pseudomonas sp. | reverse complement strand
TTGCCGGTGTCACTGGTGGCGCTGCTGATCTCGGTCGAACCGCTGATCGACATGGGCCGCACCGCATTGAACGTCAGCGGCTCGATGACCGCTGGCGCAATCACCAGCCAGATCATGCAGCAGACTGATAAAGAGCTGCTGGATGCGGATGAACATGCCGAGTTGGCGCAGGCTTAAACAGCGCCTGATAGATCGCCATCGCGAGCAAGCCCGCTCCCACATTAAATTTTCGGTGTGCACACAATGTGTGCTTGACGAAAATCTAGTGTGGGAGCGGGCTTGCTCGCGATGCTTTTAGGCCTTTTCCCAAACCTCGAAGTTGTACGCCGGCTTGTCATCCACCGCCGGGTTCTCGGTACTGGACACCCGTTTCCACTGCGCCAAATCAAACTCCGGAAACCACGCATCGCCTTCCGGGCTCAGCGCCACGCGGGTCAGGTACAGGCGATCGGCCAGTTCCATTCCTTGCGCATACAACTGCGCGCCGCCAATCAACATCACCTCATCGACACCCTGCTCGAGCGCCCATTCTTGAGCACGGACCACGGCGGCCTCAAGCGAGGGATAGACTTCGGCACCTTCCAAGCGCAGATCTGCCTGACGGCTGACCACGATGTTCAATCGACCAGGCAACGGGCGGCCAAGGGAATCCCAGGTCTTGCGGCCCATGATGATCGGCTTGCCGAGGGTGGTGGCTTTGAAGTATTTGAAATCCCCGGGCAAGTGCCAGGGCATGCTGTTGTCGACGCCGATCACGCGGTTTTCACCGAGGGCTGCGATCAGGCTGAGAGGGAGAGTTTTTTTCATATCGGCGAGGATACCAGAGGCTCACGCGCTCGCAACGTACCCCGATCAGCGCACAGCGGTTATGCTCTGGGCTCACTTGAGCAATGGGATGCCGCGTGACTGCACTCACCCCGCTGGAAAACCTCTGGCTGACTGAAACCGTGCGCCTGCGCGAAGAACATGCAGGCCCTCTGGAAGACCTCGAAGCCAATCGCCTGGCCCGCAGCGCTGGCGGCGACCTGCCGACCCGAATCCAGAACCGTGCCCTGTGGCTGGCCGAGCGCGATGGGCTCACCAGCGCACTGCTTCATTGGCTACAAGGCGCGCGACTGGCGTTGATCGTGTTGGCGGTGCTGGCCATCGTCAGCGGCACAGGTTTGGCGTTCGCCGCATTGGGGGACGGTCAGGTGCCGGTCAATGTGTTCTGGGCCTTGGGCAGCCTTCTCGGTTTGAATCTGATTCTGCTGCTCAGCTGGTCCTTGGGTCTGCTGTTCGCTGGTGAGCACGGCGCCAGCCTCGGGCGTTTATGGCTGTGGCTCAGCGAAAAACTCGCCCGGGATGCCAAAGCCGCACAGCTGGCGCCCGCCCTGCTGCTGTTGCTGCAACGCAAGAAACTCAACCGCTGGGCCGTCGGCGTGTTGGTCAACGGTTTGTGGTTGCTGGCGTTGCTCAGCGCTCTGGCAATTCTGCTGATGCTGATGGCGACCCGGCGCTACGGTTTCGTCTGGGAGACCACCATTCTCAGTGGCGAGACCTTTGTCGTCGTGACCCAAACCCTCGGTGCCCTGCCCGCTCTGCTGGGCTTCAGCGTGCCGACCGTGGAAATGATCCGCGCCAGCGGCGATGCCGCGCTGAACATCGAAAGCGCCCGACAAGCCTGGGCTGCATGGCTGGTGGGCGTGTTGCTGGTTTACGGGGTATTGCCGCGACTGACCCTGGCGCTGTTCTGTTTATGGCGATGGAAAAGCGGCCGCTGCGCCTTGCACCTCGATTTGAACCTGCCCGGCTACACCCAACTGCGTGAACGGCTGATGCCCAGCAGCGAGCGACTCGGCGTCAACGATCCAGCGCCCGAGCAGTTGCAGGTTGCTCAGGATGGCACCAGCGCACTGGACAGTGACGGCGCCCTACTGGTGGCCATCGAACTGGACGATCAGCATCCGTGGCCGCCGAAACTGCCGAAAACCGTTAAAGACGCCGGCATCCTCGATAGCCGCGAATCCCGGCAAAAGCTGCTGGAGCAAATGACCCGCTTTCCGCCAGCACGCCTGGCCATTGCCTGTGACCCGCGCCGTTCACCGGATCGCGGCAGCCTGGCGCTGATCGCCGAACTGGCCCGCAACGCGACAGCGACCCGCATCTGGTTACTGCAAGCACCGCCCGGTCAGGCGCTGGACGCCGAACGCCTCGGCGACTGGCATGTCGCCCTGCAACAGCTGGAATTGCCGTTCGCCGATTGTGCACCGATGAATTGGCTGGAGACGGGTCATGACTGAAACCGGGAAGCAGCCACTGAAACTGGCCGTGGTCGGCCACACCAATGTTGGCAAAACCTCATTGCTGCGCACCCTGACCCGGGATGTCGGTTTCGGCGAAGTCTCCCATCGGCCAAGCACCACCCGACACGTCGAAGGTGCACGCTTGTCGGTCGACGGCGAAGCCTTGCTGGAGCTGTACGACACGCCGGGGCTGGAAGACGCCATCGCCCTGCTCGACTATCTGGAGCGTCTGGAACGTCCCGGCGAGCGCCTCGACGGTCCGGCACGTCTGGCGCGGTTTCTCGACGGCAGCGAGGCGCGTCAGCGTTTCGAACAAGAAGCCAAAGTCCTGCGTCAGTTGCTGGCCTCGGATGCAGGGCTGTACGTGATCGACGCTCGCGAGCCGGTGCTGGCCAAGTACCGCGATGAACTGGAAGTGCTGGCCAGTTGCGGCAAGCCGCTGTTGCCGGTGCTGAATTTCGTCAGCAGCGCCAACCACCGAGAACCCGACTGGCGCGAAGCCCTCGCTCGGCTCGGG
>JAPLSD010000018.1 GCA_026398835.1 Pseudomonas sp. | reverse complement strand
TTGGTTAATTCGCAGCAGCAATTACCGGGATCACCCGCGACGGCTTGACCGATTTAAACGAAAAACTGGAGTAGATCTCTTTGACCGCCGGCAAGGTTTGCAACACCTCTCGCGCAAACTCGCCGAAGGACTCCAGGTCCTTGGCCACCACTTCCAGCAGGAAATCGTAGCGCCCGGACACATTGTGGCAGGCGACGATTTCCGGGATTTCCAGCAGGCGCTGTTCGAAGGTTCTGGCCGTGTCCTGGGAGTGGGACTCCATCATCACGCTGACAAACGCGGTGACACCGTAGCCGAGGGCCTTGGGCGAAAGAATCGCCTGGTAGCCGCTAATCACCCCGCTTTCTTCGAGGATCTTGACCCGCCGCCAACACGGCGAGGTGGTCAGGGCGACGCTGTCGGCCAGTTCGGCGATGGTCAGTCGGGCATTGCCTTGCAGGGCGATGAGTAGGGCTTTGTCGGTACGATCCAGGCCAACAGGCATGTCTTGCCTCTTTATCTTGTTTTTATGGGTAATTGTTCCAAATGATCCGTTATTCATGGGCCAGTTTGGAATTTATCGCGTTGAAATTGAGCATAGCATTGTAGGAAATCCGGGAGAGTTCACCATGAACAATAAAAACAATGACCTTGGCTTTTCCACCCGTGCGATCCATCACGGCTACAACCCGCTGGACAACAACGGCGCACTGATTCCGCCGATTTACCTCACTTCCACCTTCGCCTTCACCACCGCCGAATACGGCGCCGGCTGTTTTGCCGGCGAAGAACGCGGGCATTTTTACACGCGTATTTCCAACCCTACCCTGGCGCTTCTGGAGTCGCGCATGGCGACCCTGGAAAACGGCGAAGCGGCGGTGGCCTTCAGCTCCGGCATGGGCGCCATTGCCGCGACCTTCTGGACCCTGCTGCGCCCCGGTGACGAGATCATCGTCAACCGTACCCTGTACGGTTGCACCTTCGCCCTGCTGCACCACGGTATCGGCGAGTTTGGCGTCAAGGTGCGCCATGTCGACATGTCCAACCTGGCCGAGCTTCGCGATGCCATCGGCCCTGCCACGCGCATGATCTATTTCGAATCCCCGGCCAACCCGAACATGCAGTTGGTCGACATCACGGCGGTGGCCGAAATCGCCGGTGAGCACCGGGATGTCACCCTGGTGGTGGATAACACCTACTGCACCCCCTACCTGCAACGACCGCTGGACATGGGCGCCGACGTGGTGGTGCATTCGGCCACCAAGTACCTCAGCGGCCATGGCGACATCACCGCCGGTATCGTGGTTGCCAGCCAGGTACTGGCGGACCGGATTCGTCTGCAAGGGTTGAAGGATCTGACCGGCGCGGTGATGTCACCCCAGGACGCCTTTTTGCTGATGCGCGGGCTCAAGACCCTGTCGTTGCGCATGGAACGCCATTGCAGCAACGCCCAGGTGGTTGCCCAATATTTGCAGGACCACCCGGCCGTCGAGTGGGTGACTTACCCCGGCCTGCCCTCCTTCCCCCAATACGAACTGGCGTCCCGGCAGATGAAATTGCCTGGGGGCATGATCGCCTTCGAACTCAAGGGCGGACTGGTCACCGGTAAGCGTTTCATGAACGCCCTGGAGCTGTTCAGCCGCGCGGTCAGCCTGGGGGACGCCGAATCCCTGGCCCAGCACCCGGCGAGCATGACCCATTCCACCTACACCCCTGAAGAGCGCGCTCGCCACGGTATTTCCGAGGGGCTAGTGCGCTTGTCGGTGGGGTTGGAAGACATTGCCGACCTGCTGGCCGACGTCACCCAGGCCCTGGACGCCTGCGCTTAAGGGAGGTTGAACATGGCCACACATAATCCCGTCAACGATGGCGACCTCAGTCCGCAAGACCAGGACCCGCAGGAAACCCGGGAATGGCTCGACGCCCTGGCCTCCACCCTCGCCGCCTGCGGCCCGGAGCGCGCCCGCTACCTGCTCAAGCGCCTGGAGGAATACGCTGGCGAGCACGGCATTAGCCGCGATGCCCAGGCGTTTTCCGCCTACCGCAACACCCTGTCTCTGGAGCAACAGGGCACCTACCCCGGTGATTTGCTGCTGGAAGAGCGCATTACCGGTCTGCTGCACTGGAACGCCCTAGCCATGGTGGTCCGGGCCAACCATGCCTACGGAGAACTGGGCGGGCATATCGCCAGTTACGCCTCGGCGGCGGAAATCTTCGAGGTGGGCTTCCAGCACTTTTTCCGCGGTGATGGCGACGCGGGACAACGCAACGCCGACCTGGTGTTTTTCCAGCCGCACTCGGCGCCCGGAGTGTACGCCCGGGCCTTTCTCGAAGGTCGCCTGAGCGAAGAACAACTGGCCAACTACCGCCAGGAAATCAACGGCCCGGGGCTGTGCTCCTACCCCCATCCGTGGCTGATGCCGGACTTCTGGCAGTTCCCCACCGGCTCCATGGGCATCGGTCCCATCAGTGCGGTGTATCAGGCGCGGTTCATGCGCTATTTGCAGCACCGTGGCCTGGTGCAGACCGCTGGGCGTCACGTCTGGGGCGTGTTTGGCGATGGCGAGATGGACGAGCCGGAGTCCATCGCCGGCCTGTCCCTAGCGGCCCGGGAGCAGCTGGACAACCTGACCTTTATCGTCAACTGCAACCTGCAACGCCTCGACGGCCCGGTGCGCGGCAACGGCCAGATCATCCAGGAACTCGAAGCGCTGTTCGCCGGCGCCGGCTGGAACGTGATCAAAGTGCTGTGGGGCTCGGAGTGGGATGCGCTGTTCGCCCGCGACACCGACAACGTGCTGCTCAAACGCCTGGCGGCCACCCCAGACGGCCAATTCCAGACCCTCGGTGCCCATGACGGTGCGTATAACCTGGAACACTTCTTCCAGAAGGACCCGCAAGTCCGGCGCCTGGTGGAGCATATGAGCGTCGAGGAGATCAATGGCCTCAAACGCGGGGGGCATGATTTCAGAAAACTATACGCCGCCTTCGCCGCCGCCAAAGCCTGCAAAGGCCGCCCGACGGTGATCCTGGCGAAAACCAAAAAAGGCTTTGGCATCGGCGCGGCCGGTGAGTCGCGGATGACCGCGCACCAGGCGAAAAAACTCGATGTCGCCGCCCTGCTGACCTTCCGCGACCGCTTCCATCTGCCGCTGTCGGACGAGGACGTGGAGCAACTGCGTTTCTATCGCCCGCCCGAAGACAGCCCGGAAATGCACTACCTGCGCGCGCGTCGCCAGGCCCTGGGCGGGCCATTGCCAGCGCGTAAGAACCAGGCGCCGAAGATCCCGGTGCCGCCACTGGAAGCCGCCGGCGGTTTTGCCTTGAAGAGCGAGGGCAAGGAGATGTCCACCACCATGGCCGCCGTGCGCATGCTCACGGCCTGGCTAAAAGCCCCGCAGCTGGGGCCACGGGTGGTACCCATTGTGGCCGATGAGGCGCGCACCTTTGGCATGGCCAGCCTGTTTCGGCAAATCGGCATTTATTCGCCCCACGGGCAGTTGTATGAACCGGAAGACTGTGGCTCGATCCTGTCCTATCGCGAATCCCGGGACGGCCAATTGCTCGAAGAAGGCATCACCGAGGCCGGCGCCCTGTCGTCCTGGGTGGCAGCGGCCACCTCCTATTCGGTGCACGGCGAGCCGATGCTGCCAGTGTATATATACTACTCGATGTTTGGTTTCCAGCGGGTCGGCGACTTGATCTGGGCTGCCGCCGATCAGCGCTCCCGGGGCATTTTGCTGGGGGCCACCGCAGGCCGCACCACCCTCGGCGGTGAAGGCTTGCAGCACCAGGACGGTTCCAGCCTGGTGATGGCGTCGATGGTGCCCAACTGCCGCGCCTGGGATCCGTGTTTTGCCGGGGAACTGGCGGTGATTCTCGACCACGC
>JAPLSD010000287.1 GCA_026398835.1 Pseudomonas sp. | reverse complement strand
CTCCGCGACTTCAGTTTTGATCCCGCCGTTGCCGCCGATGTACATCTCCCAGCCCGAGTCCACGCCGATGATGCCGACGTCTTTGATTCCGGCTTCCGAGCAGTTGCGCGGGCAGCCGGAGACCGCCAGCTTGACCTTGTGCGGTGACCACATGTTGAAGAGGTCATGCTCCAGCTCGATGCCCAGTTGGGTGGAGTTTTGCGTACCAAAGCGGCAGAACTCGCTACCAACGCAGGTCTTCACGGTGCGGATGGATTTGCCGTAGGCGTGGCCGGACGGCATGTCGAGGTCTTTCCAGACACCCGGCAAGTCCTGCTTTTTGATCCCCAGCAAGTCGATGCGCTGGCCGCCAGTGACCTTGACCATCGGCACGTTGTACTTGTCCGCCACATCCGCGATGCGCCGCAACTCGGAAGGGTTGGTCACGCCGCCCCACATCCGTGGAACCACCGAATAGGTGCCGTCTTTCTGGATGTTGGCGTGGGCCCGTTCATTGATCAGGCGCGACTGCGGATCGTCCTTGGCTTCACCCGGCCAGGTGGAAATCAGGTAATAGTTCAGCGCCGGACGGCAGGTCGCGCAGCCGTTCGGGGTGCGCCAGTTCAGGTAGCTCATGGTCCCTGCGATAGTTAGCAGATGTTGCTCACGGATCGCCTGACGGATCTGCCCGTGGTTGAGGTCGCTGCAGCCGCAGATGGCTTTTTCGCTTTTCGGTTTGACGTCCGCCGCGCCACCGACGGTGTTGATCAGGATCTGTTCCACCAAGCCGGCGCAGGAACCACAGGAGCTGGCAGCTTTGGTGTGCTTCTTCACGTCGTCGACGCTGAACAGGCCGTGTTCCTGAATCGCTTTGACTATGGTGCCTTTGCACACGCCGTTGCAACCGCAGACTTCAGCGGTGTCAGCCATGCTCATGGCTTTGTCCTGGCCTTGGTGGCCAACGTCGCCGAGGGCGTTTTCGCCGAACATCAGGTGGTCGCGGATTTCGCCGATCGCGTGGTTCTCGCGGATCTGCCGGAAGTACCAGCCGCCGTCGGCGGTGTC
Organism: Pseudomonas sp.; assembly: GCA_026398835.1. Classification (GTDB taxonomy): domain Bacteria; phylum Pseudomonadota; class Gammaproteobacteria; order Pseudomonadales; family Pseudomonadaceae; genus Aquipseudomonas. The sequence goes on along the minus strand of JAPLSD010000287.1, from coordinate 2,853 downwards.
GCCATACAGGCAGGCACCGACCAGCACGTCATCCTTGATCACCAGCTTCTTGTAGACGCCGCCGATGGGGTCGGAAAGGGTGATGGTTTCAGTGCCTTCGCCGCCCATGAAGTCGCCAGCGGAAAACAGGTCGATGCCGGTGACTTTCAATTTGGTCGAGGTGACCGAACCTTGATAGCGAGCAAAACCCAGTTGAGCGAGGTGGTTGGCGCAGACCTTGGCCTGTTCGAACAGCGGCGCGACCAGGCCATAAGCGATACCGCGATGGCTGGCGCATTCGCCGATCGCGTAAACGCGCGGGTCGTAGGTTTGCAGGGTGTCGTTGACCAGAATCCCGCGGTTGCAGGGAATGCCGGATTTTTCCGCGAGCTCGGTGTTCGGCCGGATGCCGGCGGCCATCACCACCAGGTCAGCCGGGATCACGTCGCCATTCTTGAACTGCACCGAGCCGACGCGGCCGTTGCCGGCGTCATGCAGCGCTTGGGTCTGTTCGCACAGGCGGAAGTTCAGGCCGCGGCTTTCCAGGGCGCTTTGCAGCAGCTCGCCGCTGGTTTTGTCCAGTTGCCGCTCCAGCAGCCATTCGCCGATGTGCACTACGGTCACGTGCATGCCACGCAGCATCAAGCCGTTGGCGGCTTCGAGACCCAGCAGGCCGCCGCCGATGACCACCGCGTGCTTGTGAGTCTTGGCGGTGTTGATCATGGCCTGGGTGTCGGCGATGTCGCGGTAGCCGATCACGCCCTGCAAGGTGTTGCCGGGAATCGGCAGAATGAACGGTGTCGAACCAGTGGCGATCAGCAAGCGGTCGTACTCGGCTTCGGTGCCGTCTTCGGCAATCACCCGGCGTTTGACTCGGTCGATTTGCACCACTTTGCGGTTGAGCAGCAGCTTGATGTTGTTGTCCAGGTACCAGCTCAAATCATTGAGCACGATCTCTTCGAACGTCTGCTCCCCGGCGAGCACTGGCGACAGCAGAATGCGGTTGTAGTTGGTATGGGGTTCGGCGCCGAAGACCGTGATGTCGTACAGCTCATTACTCAGCTTGAGCAATTCTTCGAGGGTGCGAACCCCCGCCATGCCGTTGCCGATCATCACCAGTTTGAGTTTTTTCATAAGAATCTCCGGAGAGCTCAGACCTGCCTCATCAGGGCGGTAGGGCTGGCTCGACAAATTTTGCGCAAACAAAAAAAGGCGTCCCGCTAGTTACCTAGCGAGGACGCCTTTGTCCTGATCCCGTTCTCTCGGGAAGCGCATCCTTCGTCGTTGAAGGCTGGGCTTTATGTCTGTTGGAGAAGGTAATGCAGCGGTTGTGCCAAGTTGCACTGGGGAACGGTTTTATTGGGCTTCGAGCTGTGATTCAGTGTTTGGCGTGAGTTTTGTGCACTGATTAAAGGCGTCGCGCACGCAAGTGGAGCGAAAAAACCCTACGAAAGCGCGTGCTCAACCGTGAAATAGTAAAAACAACAGCACCAGATTGATCAGCAATGACACCAGCGCCAATGTCCGCCAAACCTTCAGCGGCTCCCGCTCCAGCAGTGGCCTTGGCCGAACACTCAAGCTGCGGCGTTCGCCCTGTTCCAGGAGCAGCAACCATTCCTCGGCGGTTTCAAAACGTTGAGCTGGATTGACTGAAACCGAACGCTCCAGGCTTTGCTCCAGCCAATCCGGCAGGTCAGGACGATAGCGGCTGGCGCTGACCGGCACCCCAAAGCGCGGTCGTTGAAAGGCTTCGATTTCACCGTAGGGATAATGGCCGGTTAACAGAAAATAAAGCGTCACGCCTACCGCATACAGATCCTGTTGCGGCGTTGGCGCGTCGCCGTTGAAGGCTTCCGGGGCGATGTAGCTGGGCGTTCCCGGCAACGAATGGGCCAGGTCCTCGGAAAGGCCAGGGCAATAGGCCAAACCAAAATCCAGCAGGCGCAACTCGCCGTCTTCACCCAGTAACAGGTTTTCCGGCTTGATATCGCGGTGCAGGATTTGCCTGCGATGCAGTATGCCCACCGCCCGCAACAGGCGTTCGGCCAGTTCCCGGCATTGCGCCAGGGGTAGCGGGCCGTTTTGTGCGAACAGTTCGGCCAGGGTAGAACCGGTGTATTCGCGCATCACATAGTACAGATGCTGACGCTGACTGGCGGCGTGCACTTCGGGGAAGTGCCGACCCGCGACCCGCCGCAGAAACCATTCCTCCGACAGCAGGCTTTGCCCAGCCTGATTGTCGTCATGCAGATGTGCGGGCAAGGTTTTCAGCAGCCAGGGTTGCTGCTGCGCATCACGAACGCGGTAGAGCAGGGACTGCTGACTCTGCCCGAGCAGCGCCTCGATCTGCCAGCCTTCGAACCACTGACCTGGCTTCAGCACGGGCGGTAACGGCCACTGCTGCAAGTGGATCAGCGCATCGCCGATGTTCGCCTCGCCGAGGGCGTCGACCCTTACCAGCAAGGCGCTGGCATTGTCCTGGCTGCCTGCCAGGTGCGCAGCGTTGACCAGTGTCTGCGCAGCGCTGTCGAGGTCGGGCTGATCGCGCAGAATTGCGGTGATCGCCGTGTCGCCGAGCACCGCCCAGATGCCGTCGCTGAGCAGCACGAAGCTCTCACCCAAACGCAGTTCACTGTCGAGAAAGTCCAGTACCAGATGCTGATCCAGTCCCAATGCGCGCTTGAGCACATGCTGCATGCCCGGTTGCTCCCAGACATGATCCTCAGTAATGCGCTGCAACTCGCCGGCGCACCATCGATAGACCCGGCAGTCGCCGACATGGGCCAAGGTAAAGCGCCGACCCCGCAACACCAGCGCGCTGACGGTGGTGAGCAATGGCTGCCCGCCACCGTTGGCCTGCAACCAGCGATTCTG
>JAPLSD010000547.1 GCA_026398835.1 Pseudomonas sp. | reverse complement strand
CCGTGGCAGCACCAGCAGTTCGACCGGATCGAGGCCCAAGGTACGAATCGCGTCGATTTCTTCGTTGGCCTTCATCGAACCGATTTGCGCGGTGAATGCGCTGGCGGTGCGCCCGGCCATCAGGATCGCGGTCAGCAATACGCCGAACTCCCGCAGGAAAGAGAACGCGACCAGGTCCACGGTAAAGATGCTCGCGCCAAAGCTGGCCAGTACCGTGGCGCCGAGGAAGGCCACCACCGCGCCCACCAGGAAAGTCAGCAAGGCGACAATAGGCGCTGCGTCGAGGCCGGTTTGTTCAATATGCGCAACCATCGGTGTGACGCGCCAGCGCGAGGGTCGAAATAGCCCGCGCATCAGGGTTTCGAGGATCAGACCGATAAAGCCGAGCAGTTGCAGGGTGTCCTGCCAGATGGCATCGACGGCGCTGCCGATTCGGCTCAGCAGCAGAATGCTGACGCTCAGCTCAGGCTCTTTGATAGGCACGCAAAAGTCAGTCAGCGAGCAGTAGACGGTTTGCAGCAGCGCGCGGTCGGCTGCGCACAGGCTGCAATCGGGATGCTCGGCCGACTTGCCGAGCCGCTCGGCACCCAGCAGCTCTACCAAGAGCGATGCCCCGGCGGTGTCGAGGGCGCCGAGGCTATTGAGGTCGATGTGGGTTGTGTCGTCGTACTGGCCGTGAAGTTTTTCAGTCAGTCGCTTGAGATCGGCGTAATGGGCAAGCGTCCAGTCACCCGTGACCCGCAGCCGTGCAGGGGTGTTGGAGGTATCCAGTTGGGCACTGCCGGCCATTGTGCTGCTGGTCATAAGCTCCGAGCTTGATTGGCTATTACGCAGATCTACGTAATAGCATGATCCCGGTTACTTTGCTTCGCTCGGCGTCTCGGTGTTTTGACCTGCGTCGGTCACCGTGAAGCGCAACACGCCGATCACCTGACCGTCTTCGGTCAGCACGCGAACCTGCCAACGGCCGACTGGATTGTCCGGGAAGTTCTGCTTGTGGGTCCAGGCCCGGTAGCCTTCCTTGCGCCCACCGTGGATATCCAGAGCGATGCGGTCGACCTCTTTACCCTCAAACTGCCAGACGTGATAAATCCGCTCGTCGAGCCCTCGTGGCGCGTTGATCGCGGTGTAGGCGTACAAACCGCTGTTGCGCACTTGGCTGGCGCTGACTTCGTCGAGGTCGCCGCCGGGGGTTCTGTCCTGGAGTTCAGTGCTGATCGCCACCTCGGTCATCCACAGAGTCGCTGGTGGTACCCAGGAGCGCAACAGCCAACCGGCGCCGCCGATAGCTGCAGTCATCCCCAGCAATATCAGCCCGCCGCGCCAGTTGCGGATCGGGAAGCTCGACGCCAGGCTGGGGAAAGACAACAGCATGGCGATACCCAGCGCCAGCTTGAAGCTTTGCGCGGTGGTCAGGTGCAGGATGATCGGCAGTGCCGTCAGCAATACGGCAAACAAGGTCAGGGTGTGCAGCGCCAGAAACAGCCAGCGGCGTGGGGCCAGCCATTTGTAATACAGCGGGTCGGTGATCGAGACCAGCGCCGCGGCGCCGAGCAAGCCAGTGAAGACCAGTTGCCCGCTGTTCCAGGTGGTGGTGATAAAGAAGAACGGCAGAACGAAAAACAGGCTTTCCTGATGGATCATCTGCGTCGCGTAACGCAACAACGGCTGCGGAATTTCGCGTTTGAAGACCTTGGTGATGAGCTGGTTCAGACTGTTTTCCAGCATCAGCCAGACCCAGCTCACCAGCATGATGGTCGCGATCCAGGTCGCCAGGCTTTGCTGACGATCGACCAAAATGAAACTGCCAACCCCAGAGATAAAACCGCCGAGCGCAATCACCCCTGGATAGCGCTTCATCAATTCCAGGATGCGCTGTATGTAAAGAGTGCAGTTAGGCATTCGGTAGTTCGCAGTCTTAGGAGGAAAAATCCCCGACACAATACCGTTGGTGCGCCAGTGTGGCGAGGCAGCGTGCTCTTATACCGGTCAGTTAGCGCGAGTTTTCAGGCTGGCGACATTTGTGGCGAGGGGGCTTGCCCCTAGCCACAGGTTTGGCGTTCGCTGCAGCTATTGTTTTTTACGATGAACACGCCAGCCCAGCGCAGCGAGCGCGATCAACCCCAGCAGACCGGCGCCCAGCCAACTCAGCGCGTCATAACTGAGCAAGGGTTTCTCGATTCGCAGGTAGCCGGGCTGGTTGAGCAACTGGCGCATGGCCTGGTTGGCTTGCTCCAGACTGACCGCTTGCAGGCGCTTGGCCGGATCGGCAAAACGCCCATTGTCGTAATCACCGAGGGCGCTCCAGTAGTAATCCGCCAACGCGCTATCGCCTTGCACGGCCCATGCCTGACGGGCGACGGCGGCCTGCTGCAGGCGGGCGAAGGTGGCGGGATCGAGTCCGTCCTTGAGCAGGTTGGCCTTCATGTCATTGAGCACTTGCTCGGCTTGCGGCAGGTCATCGCGCTCCAGGTCGGCGCTCAGACTGAGAAAACCGACGCCGCCGAACACTTCCCGTTCGCTCCAGGGGCCATAGGACAGCCCATGCTCCAGGCGCAATTGGCGATACAGCGCCCAGTCCAGATAGTCCTTGAGCAGGTCGAACGTTTCGTCATGTTGGTTGGCCAGTACCGGTTCGGGAAACAGCCAGTGCAGTTTGGCGCCGCCACCGACCCAGCCCAGAATCAGATCGCGCTGGGGGGCGGCTTTGGACTGGATATCAGGCAGCGGCAAATGCTCGGTGGGGTCTTTCGGATCGAGCTCACCATAGGTGCGCTCAAGATACGCCGGCAGCAGGCGGTCGAGCTCACCGACGACGATCAGTGTCATGTTGTTCGGTACGTACCAGTTCTTGCGCACCTTCTCCAGTTGTTCGCGAGTCAGGTGGTCGACCTCGGCTCGTTCGGCGCATTTCAGGCCGAGCTCTACGGCCAATTGATTGCTGGCCTTATGGCCCAGATCCTGACGGTCCAGCCAACGCTGCAAGTGCGAATAGTGACCACCGTCTTCACGCTCGACGACTTGTTTGGCGGCACTGATTGCGGTGTTGTCGATCTCGGTTCGGGTCAGCAGCGCCAGCAAGAGGTCGAGGACTTTGCGCTGGTTCTTCGCCGGGGCTTCGATGACGAAGGTGGTGTCGGCGTTGCTGGTGTAGGCATTCCATTCGCCGCCCAGCGCCTGCACGCGTTCTTCCAGACCACCCTCACCGCTGGCGTCGATGCCACTGAACAACAAGTGTTCGAGCAGGTGCGGCAGTTCTTTGTCGGCGCAGCTGAAATCATCCAGGCCAACGCCGACCACCAGGCGAATCGCCACATGGCCGCGCTCACCGCCGGGTTTGAGCAGCACTTGCAGACCGTTGGGCAGCATATAGCCCTCGACCTGAAAGCGATCCAGGGCAAACGAATGGGCTGAGCCGAGCAACAGAAAAGCGAACAATAGGCAACGCATAAAGGGCTCCTGGCAGGTAAAAACCGGACGCGATAGTTTGAATGAGCCGATTTTTGTGGCCACAGAGTTAACTTTCACCCGTTCTAACTGACTTCTACCAAAGGTAGACGTTCAAGGCGAATGCGTGACGTCAGTGATATCGTCCACCACCAGCGCGCCAGTGTCGGCGGTTTCCAGCACCACATAGGCGCTGCTGCAGAACAGAGAATTGAGACGCTTCATATCGGCGATCAACTCCAGATGCAGCGAACTGGTCTCGATACTTTGCACGATCTTGCGTTGCAGGCGACTGACATGGGCGTGGGCCAAGCGCCGCTCCTGAGCGCGGAAACGACGCTTCTCACGCAACAGTTGCCGAGCGCTTTCCGGGTCGGCGCTGAGGAACACCGACAAGCCCAGGCGCAAGTTGGCTATCAGCTGGCTGTGTAAGTCCGCCAGCTCTTCCAGACCCACGTCGGAGAAGGAGCGGCGTTGTGAGGTCTTCTGCTGCTGAACCTTGCGCAGCATGCGCTCGATCACATCGCCGGCGAGCTTCAGGTTGATCGCCAGCTCGATAATTTCGGCCCAGCGGCGGCTGTCCTGTTCGCTGAGGTCTTCGCGGGGCATCTGTGCCAGATAGAGTTTGATCGCGCTGTAGAGGACCTCGACGTCGTCGCTCAAACGGCGCATTTCCTGAGTGACGGCGGTTTGTTTCCCACGCAGTACATCGAGCATCGCTTCCAGCATGTTGTCGATCAGGTCGCCAATACGCAGGGTCTCCCGCGCCGCGTTGGCCAGTGCCAGGCTCGGTGTGACCAGGGCTGTCGGGTCTAGATGGCGGGGTCGAGCCAGTCCGGTGGTTTCCGGGCGCTCGGGTAGCAACCAGGCGCACAGCCGTGCCATCGGCCCGACGCTTGGCAACAACAGCAGGCAACGAACGGTGTTGTAGAGCAGATGAAAACCAATCACCAGCCCTTGCGGGTGGTAGTGGAGAGCGTCCATCCACTTCACCAGCGGATTGAGCACCGGGATGATCAACAGCAGGCCGATCAGCTTGTACAGCAGGCTGCCCAGTGCCACTTGCCGGCCAGCGGCGTTCTGCATGCTGGTACTGAGGAAGGCCAGCACACCACTGCCGATGTTCGCGCCGAT
>JAPLSD010000077.1 GCA_026398835.1 Pseudomonas sp. | reverse complement strand
CTTCAACCAACGCGCCATCGCCGGAACGACCGGAGATTTTCAGACCGGCTTCGATCAGGCTCGGCAGCAGATTGTTGTTCACTTCATAACGATGACGATGACGCTCGACGATGACGTCTTTGGCGTAGCAATCATGAACCAGGGAACCCGCTTCCAGCAGGCAGTCCTGAGCGCCGAGACGCATGGTACCGCCCAGATCGGAAGCTTCGGTACGGGTTTCGACTGCACCGGTGGCGTCTTCCCACTCAGTGATCAAGCCGACCACAGGATGACCGCTGGCGCGATCGAACTCGGTGGAGTTGGCGTCTTTCCAGCCCAGCACGTTACGGGCGAATTCGATGACCGCCACTTGCATGCCCAAGCAGATACCCAGGTACGGCACCTTGTTTTCGCGAGCGTATTGCACGGTGGTGATTTTGCCTTCCACGCCACGCAGACCGAAGCCGCCCGGCACCAGAATCGCATCGACGCCTTCAAGCAGCGCGGTGCCCTGGTTCTCGATGTCTTCGGAATCGATATAGCGCAGGTTGACCTTGGTACGGTTGGTGATGCCGGCGTGACTCATCGCTTCGATCAGCGACTTGTACGCGTCCAGCAGCTCCATGTATTTGCCGACCATAGCGATGGTGACTTCGTGCTCAGGGTTGAGCTTGGCGTCGACCACAGCTTCCCACTCGGACAGATCGGCGCCGTTGCATTCCAGGCCGAAACGCTCGACGACGAAATCATCCAGGCCCTGGGAATGCAGAATGCCCGGAATCTTGTAGATGGTATCGGCGTCTTCCAGGGCAATCACCGCACGTTCTTCAACGTTGGTGAACTGCGCAATCTTGCGACGCGACGCGATGTCGATCGGGTGGTCGGAACGACACACCAGCACGTCCGGCTGCAGGCCAATGGAACGCAGTTCCTTGACCGAGTGCTGGGTAGGCTTGGTCTTGGTTTCGCCGGCAGTGGCGATGTATGGCACTAGGGTCAGGTGCATCAGCATCGCGCGTTTGGCGCCGACTTCGAAGCGCAGCTGACGGATTGCCTCGAGGAATGGTTGGGACTCGATGTCACCCACGGTGCCACCAATCTCGACCATGGCCACGTCGGCATCGCCAGCGCCTTTGATGATCCGGCGTTTGATCTCATCAGTGATGTGCGGAATCACCTGGATCGTTGCGCCCAGATAATCACCACGGCGCTCCTTGCGCAGGACGTGTTCGTAGACACGGCCAGTGGTGAAGTTGTTGTTCTGAGTCATGGTCGTGCGGATGAACCGCTCGTAGTGGCCCAGGTCCAGGTCAGTTTCGGCGCCGTCGTGAGTGACGAACACTTCACCGTGCTGGAACGGGCTCATGGTGCCCGGATCAACGTTGATGTAGGGGTCCAGCTTGAGCATGGTGACCTTAAGTCCCCGCGCCTCCAGGATGGCCGCCAATGAAGCCGAGGCAATGCCTTTCCCCAATGAAGAAACAACACCGCCCGTGACGAAGATGTAGCGCGTCATGAAAAACCCTAGAAGTCTGCGTTAAAGCGGTCGAAGCCGCCGGGGAAAGCGAAGGAAGGCCGAAGCCCCCGATCACCTGCATTAATTACAGTGCATCTTTCGAAAAATTGCTGCGTTGGAACAGATCGGCACAGAACACCGATACGGTACGCGCTACACATTTTTTGAGAATCGCCCAGCAAAGACTGCTTGGTAATCGGCAACTCCTGCAATTCTTGGGAATCCACAGAAGTTGTATCAAGAAGGGAGCGTAGTCTACCGGAAAGCCCCTTTCAGCTCAAACCTTGATCGCTCCTCGGTGGCTGCCAATGCAATTGCCAGCATTCATGGGCACTTGCGTCCAGTCCGGGGAGGTTCGCAACCGCCAGTAATTGCTCGTCACGGTACACCAGCGGCAATCTGCCACGGGCGAACAGCGGCACACCGTTTTCGTTAAGCAACCGCTTCAGATCCCGATGACCACGCCCCGGCAGGTGCATGACTTCGCCGCCCTGACGGTAGCGCACGTGCAATGGCCCTTCAGGAACTTGACCACTGAGTCTCAACTGGCCGTTATCGGGCAACAGCAACACCGAGGCCGGATCCGTCCAGATCGGGGCCGGTTCTGCGGCTCGCAACCAACTGCCGGACAACCACCAGACTCGCCTGCCGGCCCGATGCAGTTCACCGTCGCCCAGACGCCAGATAGGCCGTGCATCACCCGACGCATCCCGCAAGGTTTGCCAACCCGACCAATGGTCGCTATCAGGCAAAAGAGTCCGTGCGGACAGCCAGTGACTCAAGGCATTGCGCTGGCGAGCCATCGACAGTGTTTCCAGGGATGCCAACGCCAGCGAAGGTAGTCCTAGCCAATCGAACTCGCTGGTCGTGCAGGCATTGGCGAGATCCATTTCGGCCAGTTCATTGAGCAGGCCTTGGGCCTCACTCAAATGCGCGGCGCTACGGGCGATGGTCGTCACCGCCTGCGGCCAACGCTCGGTCAGCACAGGGAACACCTGATGGCGCAAGTAGTTGCGGGAAAACTGCCGATCATCATTCGAAGGATCTTCGATCCAGCTCAAGTGATGCTCACAGGCATAGGCTTCCAACTCGGCTCGCGACACATCGAGCAATGGCCGTAGCAGATGACCGAG
>JAPLSD010000133.1 GCA_026398835.1 Pseudomonas sp. | reverse complement strand
CGAGACGGGCATGGATGCGGTGATCGCCACCAACACCACCCTGAGCCGCGTTGGCGTAGAGGGCATGGAGCATGGCGACGAGGCGGGCGGTCTGTCGGGCGCGCCGGTTCGCGACAAGAGCACTCACACCGTCAAGGTGCTGGCTGGCGAATTGGCCGGTCGCTTGCCGATTATTGCCGTGGGCGGTATCACCGAAGGCAAGCATGCGGCTGAGAAAATCGCCGCCGGTGCAAGCCTGGTGCAGTTGTATTCGGGCTTTATCTACAAGGGGCCGGCGCTGATTCGCCAATCGGTGGATGCGATTGCTGCGCTGAGGTAAGGACGGTCAAACTGTGGCGAGGGAGCAAGCTCCCTCGCCACAGGGTTTGTGTTCGGTATTGAGAAAGTACGCATAAAAAAGGGCTCCTCGAGGGAGCCCCTGGGCCGAAGCCCGCCGTCCGGATGGGACGTGCGTGGTTAAGTCGTTGCGTAATCAGGTTTTGGTGTCGGAATGTGTGCCCTGTTTAGCCGACGGCGTGAAGTTCGTTGAGTCTGTGGATCCCCGCAGTGCCGGTCATACCGTCCCAGTTGTCGCCTCGTCCTTCTCGCCAGCCATTGATCCAGGCTTGACGTACTGACGGTAGAGTAAATGGGCAAAGCTCACGGGATTTTCCACCAACGCCATATTGATATCCGCGTAAAAATGCTCTTTCCAACGGATCACGCTTAAGTCTTCTCATAGGGTGTTTCCCTCAATGTTGACTGTGTAATGTCCTGTCGACCTCAATCGAGGCCGGGCAGAAAGTCTCTGCCGTTGGTGGCTCGCTGCCGGCGTCGCGAGCCAAGGTGTTGACGTCATTGCGGCGACAACCTGTATTGAGTTCTAACCAATGCGTCACATCGAGGGAATGATCGTTTTGTCATAAGGACGTAACGATAATGGTGTTAAGGCCATAAGTAAGACGGGTTTCGTGACCCGTTTTTTGAGCAAAGCCCGCTATGATCAGCCTCCGACTAGAAGATGAGGTTTATTCTTTAGCGGCAATGTCGACCTGTTGTCGTCGGGTATTTTTCGACGAAGGGTCGAGATATGACATTTTGTTGCACCGAATTTTTTATCTGCCCCTGCATCTAAGCTCATTTAACCTCTTGGTTGGCTGAGCAGCCGGGGTGGGACGGCACACCTTCGTGCCACGCGAGCGCTCTTCAAGAAAAGCGCTTGATTGAAAACCGAGCGGACAATGCGTTGTCCGTTCACTACTGCTTAAAGGCCCTGGAATTCCCATGTCGGATCGTTACGAACTCTTCCTCACTTGCCCTAAAGGTCTCGAAGGCCTGCTGATCGAGGAAGCCATCGGGCTTGGCCTTGAGGAAGCGCGCGAGCACACCTCGGCCGTGCGCGGCGTGGCTGACATGGAGACGGCTTATCGCCTGTGCCTGTGGTCGCGACTGGCCAACCGTGTGCTGTTGGTCCTCAAACGCTTCCCAATGAAGGACGCCGAAGATCTCTACCACGGCGTGCTGGATGTCGAGTGGCAGGACCACATGCTCAACGACGGCACCCTGGCCGTGGAGTTCAGCGGTCACGGTTCGGGCATCGACAACACTCATTTCGGCGCCTTGAAGGTCAAAGATGCGATTGTCGACAAGTTGCGTACCCCGTCGGGCGAGCGTCCATCGATCGACAAAATCAATCCGGACTTGCGCATTCACCTGCGTCTGGACCGTGGCGAAGCGATTCTGTCCCTCGACCTGTCCGGCCACAGCCTGCACCAGCGCGGCTACCGTCTGCAGCAAGGTGCGGCGCCGCTGAAGGAAAACCTCGCGGCGGCGATTCTGATTCGTGCCGGTTGGCCGCGCATTGCCGCCGACGGCGGCGCACTGGCTGACCCGATGTGCGGTGTGGGCACCTTCCTGGTGGAAGCGGCGATGATCGCCGCCGACATGGCACCGAACCTGCGACGCGAGCAGTGGGGCTTCACTGCCTGGCTCGGCCATGTACCGGCGCTGTGGAAAAAACTCCACGAAGAAGCCACTGCACGTTCCGCCGCCGGTCTGGCCAAGCCACCGCTGTGGATTCGTGGTTACGAAGCCGACCCGCGCCTGATTCAGCCGGGCCGTAACAACATCGAACGTGCCGGCCTGAGCGACTGGATCAAGGTCTATCAGGGCGAAGTCGCGACTTTTGAGCCGCGTCCGGACCAGAACCAGAAAGGCCTGGTGATCTGCAACCCTCCATACGGCGAACGTCTGGGTGATGAGGCAAGCTTGCTCTATCTCTACCAGAACCTCGGCGAACGTCTGCGTCAGGCGTGCCTGAACTGGGAAGCGGCGGTGTTTACCGGCGCACCGGATCTGGGCAAGCGCATGGGCATCCGCAGTCACAAGCAGTATTCGTTCTGGAACGGCGCCTTGCCGTGCAAATTGCTGCTGATCAAAGTAACCCCGGACCAGTTCGTCACTGGCGAGCGTCGCACCCCGGAGCAGCGCCAGATCGAGCGCGAGCAAGCCGCGATCGTAGAAGTCGCGGACAACATCGAGGCCCCGGGCAAGTACGAGAAGTACAACAAGAACGGCAACCCGATCAAACCCGCACCGGTCGTCGTCGAGCAGGCACGTCTGAGCGAGGGCGGGCAGATGTTCGCCAACCGTCTGCAAAAAAACCTCAAGTTGCTGGGTAAATGGGCCAAGCGTGAAGGCGTCGAGTGCTACCGCGTCTATGATGCCGATATGCCCGAATACTCGATGGCCATCGATCTGTACAGCGATTGGGTGCACGTTCAGGAATACGCCGCACCGAAGTCCATCGATCCGGAAAAAGCCTCGGCGCGTATGTTCGATGCCCTGGCGGCCATTCCGCAGGCCTTGAACATTGATAAGAGCCGCGTGGTCGTCAAACGCCGCGAGCGCCAGAGCGGAACCAAGCAGTACGAGCGCCAGAGCGCCCAGGGCAAGTTCACCGAGGTCAATGAAGGCGGCGTGAAACTGCTGGTCAATCTGACCGACTACCTCGACACCGGGCTGTTCCTCGATCACCGGCCGATGCGCCTGCGGATCCAGAAAGAGGCCGCCGGCAAGCGTTTCCTCAATCTGTACTGCTACACCGCGACCGCCAGTGTGCACGCTGCCAAGGGTGGCGCGCGCAGTACCACCAGCGTCGATTTGTCGAAAACCTATCTGGATTGGGCGCGGCGCAACCTGTCGCTGAACGGCTTCTCCGACAAGAACCGTCTGGAGCAGGGCGACGTAATGGCCTGGCTGGATGCTTGCCGCGACGAGTTCGACCTGATCTTCATTGACCCGCCGACGTTCTCCAACTCCAAGCGCATGGAAGGGATCTTCGACGTGCAGCGCGACCAGGTGCAATTGATCGATTTGGCGATGGCGCGTCTTGCTCCTGGCGGTGTGTTGTACTTCTCCAACAACTTCCGCAAGTTCCAGTTGGAAGAGAACCTCACCACGCGGTATGCCGTCGAGGAAATCACCGCACAAACTATCGATCCGGATTTTGCCCGTAACGGCAAGATCCACCGTGCCTGGAAAATCACTGCCCGCTAAAAGCCGATTGGATCCACAGAGCCTTGATTTTTAAAGGCTCTTGGTTCTTTTTGCGCTGGTCAAATTAGTGGCAAATAGCTATAACTCAGTCAAAGCCCATGTGATGCCCAAGCTCGCTGGCGTTATGAGTTCTGCTTATGTCGTTGCATGCCGTTCGCCCAAAAATTCTGGGATTCATCAGCGAAGATGTTTCGACCGTGCTGGTCGCGATACTGGTGTTGCTCGCTGGCGCAATTCTGACCGGGTTGTTGGCCTGGGCAACGGTCAATCTGTATCAGCAGCAATTGCGTCAGCGTTTTCTGCTGTTGGTCAGCGAGCGTTACAGCCGAGTTGAAGACCTTTTCGAAGATCAGGAGCAGCGCCTCGACAGCCTGCGACGGTTCTTTGCCAACTCCGATTCGGTGACCCGTCAGGACTTTGATGGCTTCGCCAAGCCGTTATTGCACAGAACTCAAGCTTACGTTTGGGCGCCGCGAGTCATGGGGGCCGAACGCTCGTTGTTCGAGCGCCAGGTACGGGCGCAAGGCGAGGCGGATTTTGCCATTCGTGAATTGAATGCCAAGGGCCAATTGCAACCGGCAGCCAAGCGCGATGAGTACGTGCCGGTGTTATTCAGCCAAACGCAAAGTGTTCTCGGCTCGCCGTTGGGTTACGACTTGCTGGTCGATCCCCTGCGTCGCTCGACGCTGGAGCGCGCCCGTATTCACGGTTCGCTGGCGGTCTCGCAACCGATGGATCTGGTCGGCGTCGAGCCGGCGTATGCCCGCGGCGTGCTGTTGGCCGCACCGGTCAGCATATCCGGTGCTGCTCCAACGTCTGAACACTATGGTTACGTCATGGCGGTCATCAGCATCCGTCAGCTGGTGGCTGACGGTTTACCTGAGGCGAGCCATGACAACCTCGCGGTTCGTATACTCGATCTGTCCACCGACAATAACCACGAAGTGCTCTATGAGTCGGACAACCTAGCGGCGCAAAGTGAGTTGTCGGCGACTCGTTTACTGCGCTTGGGGGACCACGATTACCAGGTGGATATCCGACCCAGCGCGGTATTTCTGCAGGCCAATCACTCTTCGGTCATCAGTCTGGTGGTGTTGGGCAGTCTGCTCAGCGTGCTGCTCAGCGCCTTGCTCTACGTTCTGGTCAGCCAGCGACAACGAGCCTTGGCGCTGGTCGAGCAACGTACCCGTGAATTGCGCTTGCGCGAACAGGAGCTGCGCGGCGCCCACGGACAACTGCGCAGCGTGTTGAATGCGGCGACTCAAGTGGCAATTGTCGCGACGGACTTGCGCGGTGTGATCAGCACCTTCAATGCCGGCGCCGAGCAAATGCTCGGCTATCGAAGTGTCGATGTGCTGGGGCACATGACGCTGGAAAACCTGCACCTGCCCAATGAGCTGCAGGTGCGAGCGGAGGAGCTGAGCCGACGTTATGGCAAACCGATCCCTATGTGCCAGGCGATGCTCGTCGAGGGTGGCGAAGAGGGTGGGCATGAGGCTCGGGAGTGGACGCTGGTGCGTCAGGATGGTACCCACCTGACCGTGAATATGCTCGCGGCGCCGGTGCTCGATGAGCAGGGGCTCTGGGTCGGGCATCTGGCGATCTGTATCGATATCACCGAGCGTAAACGGGTCCACGAAGCGCTGGCAGCCCAGGATCGCCTGCTGAAAAAGCTCAGCGCCCATGTGCCGGGCGGTATTTACCAATTCAAGATGGCGGCCGACGGCAAGTTCAGTGTCATCTATGCCAGTGACGGCATTCGTGAAATTTACGAGCTGGAGCCGGATGTGCTGCTGCTGAACGCGGAGGCAATCTTCGAGCGAATCTATCCGCAAGATGTGTCGAGAGTCCGCGCCTCGATTCGTTCATCTGCCCAGAAGCTCAGCCCGTGGCGTGAGGAATACCGTGTGCAACTGCCGCAGCGCGGGCTGCGTTGGGTCCGTGGTGAGGCGACGCCGGAAGAATTGCCGGGCGGCGGGGTGCTGTGGCACGGCTATATCTCGGATATCTCTGATCTGAAGCGGGTTGAAGAGGAACTGCGCGCGCTTTCGGTGACCGACTCCCTGACCGGGATTCACAACCGGCGTTATTTCCAGGAGCGCCTTAAATCCGAAATGGCCCGGGTTGAGCGCAGCGTCGGAGAGTTGGCGGTGATCATGCTCGATATCGATCACTTCAAACGCATCAATGATCAGCACGGTCATGCCGCGGGCGATCGGGTGTTACAAGGCGTCTGTGAGCGCATCGGCCTTCGCCTGCGTCGTACCGATGTGTTCTGTCGTTTGGGCGGCGAAGAGTTCATGGTGCTTTGCCCGGATACCGATGGGCAGCAGGCTTTTACCCTTGCGCTGGAGCTGTGGCAGGGGCTGCGTACGTCACCGATCGATGGGGTGGGCGTAGTGACTGCGAGCTTCGGGATTGCCAGTTGGCGCGCCGGTGAAGGGGCTGATGCGTTGCTGCTGCGAGCTGACTCGGGGGTGTACGTGGCGAAGCAGGCAGGGCGCGATCGGGTTGAGTCGGAGTTGATGTAGGTCTGATTTTAGTAGTCTTTGATCGTTCCCACGCTCCCGCGTGGGAACGATCATTGGTGCGTTAAAGCACCGAAGCAGTCTCTGCCATTTTCGGCTGGCGATACAGATCCAGCAGTACCTGATCAAGCACCGAAGACGCGCCAAAAGGTCTCGGGTCGTTGAGGATCGCCACCACTGCCCAGGTATTACCATTGCTGTCACGGCTGAAGCCGGCGATG
>JAPLSD010000606.1 GCA_026398835.1 Pseudomonas sp. | reverse complement strand
CTTGCAGGCAGCCACGGCCAGATCGAGCTTTTCCTGGTTCAAGTCGACCAGGGCCAGCTTCGCGCCCTTTGTGGCCAAATACTCGGCCATGGAACGGCCTAAACCCTGGCAACCGCCAGTGATAATGATTACTTTGTCAGTGAGTTGCATTCGCAGGCCCTCGGTAGCAGTCAGAGTGGTTCCTTTTATCGGGCCTCTCTTGCGAGCCTGATGTGGCTAGGCTGCATATGAGAACTGCCCCCGATGGCGTTGCTGGCACTTATGCCAAGTCGCACGTCTTTTTTCGACGGATTCTATATAAGGAGTCATAAATTGAGCGTTGAAGCTGCTAAGAATGCCCGAGAATTATTGCTCAAGGAATACCGTGGCGTGTTGTCGACGCACTCCAAGGCGATGCCCGGTTTTCCTTTTGGCTCGGTGGTTCCTTATTGCCTGGACGAGCAGGGGCGTCCGCTGATCCTGATCAGCCGGATCGCCCAGCACACTCACAATTTGCTCAAGGACGCAAAATGCTCACTGCTGGTAGGCGAGCGTGAGGCTGAGGATGTACAGGCCGTCGGTCGCCTGACCTATTTGGCCGAGGCCGAAAAGCTCAGTGAACCCGAGGCGATCGAGGCAGCTGCCGAGCGTTATTACCGCTATTTCCCCGAGTCGCAGAACTACCACAAGGCCCATGACTTCGATTTTTGGGTGCTCAACCCCGTCCGTCATCGCTACATCGGCGGTTTCGGCGCGATTCACTGGCTCGACCAGATAACCTTGGCCAACCCGTTTGCCGGTAAGGCCGAGGTAAGTATGGTCGAACACATGAACAGCGACCATGCCAAGGCTATCGCCCATTACGTCGAATTGGCCGGGTTGCCGAATACCGTACCGGCGCAACTGGCCGGAATCGACACCGAAGGCATGCACTTGCGCATTGGGCAGGGCCTGTACTGGTTGCCGTTCCAGGAACCTTGTAATACGCCGACACAAGTGCGCGAAGCCTTGGTTTTCCTGGCCCACACGCAACATTGGCCAAAAAATGAAGCCGCGGACGCTTGAATTCACGAAACAGTGACGTCATCTAATGTGAACTGGAAGGCATTCTTCCGTTGAGGAACCATTTGATGCGCCCTTTTTTGTTGCTCTTTCTGGTGTTCCCGGTGCTAGAGCTGTTTGTGTTTGTCCAAGTCAGCTCGGCCATCGGCTTTTTCCCGGCGCTGGCATTGATCATTCTTGGCTCGATGCTTGGGGTGTTGGTGTTGCGCGTCGCGGGTCTGGCCACGGCCCTGCGGGCACGTGAAAGCCTGAATCGCGGCGAGTTGCCGGCTCAGCAAATGCTTGAAGGCCTGATGATGGCTCTGGGTGGCGGTCTATTGATCCTGCCGGGCTTCATCAGCGACGTGGTGGGTTTGGTCATGCTGTTGCCGATCACTCGTCGGCTGCTGGCCAACAAGATGCGCCAACGTGCCGAGGAGCAGGCGATTCGCCAGCGTGCCTTTGCCGAGGATATGCAGGCTCGCGGCGGGCCGACCCCGCAGCAGCCCATTGGGCGTCAGCCGAACGTGATCGAAGGCGAGTTCGAGCATCGCGATTCGTAACCGGCTTTGGCTATCGACATGGCACCTTCGGGTGCCATGTTTGTTTTCCAGGCAGACGTCGAACGTAAAAAAATTCGTTCATCAGCCCTTGTAATAAGCTTATGCGCCCTTATGTAACGGTCACCGCAAGGTTTTGGTGGTGACACCAGACAGACTTCCGCGGTTCGCTTTGCGAGCCGCAACCGGCAACGCCGGATTTGCTAACCCGCCGGGACTACACCGGCCGATGAAAACCACAATTAGGAGAGATCGACAATGAAGCTTCGTCCTCTGCATGACCGCGTCGTAATCCGTCGCAGCGAAGAAGAAAAGAAAACCGCTGGCGGTATCGTTCTGCCGGGTTCGGCTGCTGAAAAAGCCAACAGCGGTGAAATCCTTGCTGTAGGCACCGGCCGCGTTCTGGACAACGGTGAAGTGCGTGCACTGGCCGTGAAAGTGGGTGACAAGGTTGTGTTCGGCCCTTACTCCGGCAGCAACACTGTGAAAGTAGACGGCGAAGACCTGCTGGTAATGAGCGAGAACGAAATCCTCGCTGTTATCGAAGGCTGATTTCCGCTCAATTTCCCGCTACTACAAAGTATTTAAGGAATATCGATCATGGCTGCTAAAGAAGTAAAATTCGGCGATTCCGCCCGTAAGAAAATGCTTGCCGGTGTGAACGTCCTGGCTGACGCAGTAAAAGCGACCCTGGGCCCTAAAGGCCGTAACGTGATCATCGAGAAGAGCTTCGGCGCTCCGACCATCACCAAGGACGGCGTTTCCGTCGCCAAAGAAATCGAGCTGAAAGATCGCTTCGAAAACATGGGTGCGCAGCTGGTCAAAGACGTTGCCTCCCGTGCCAACGATGACGCAGGCGACGGCACCACCACCGCTACCGTTCTGGCTCAATCGATCGTCAACGAAGGCCTGAAAGCCGTCGCTGCCGGCATGAACCCGATGGACCTCAAGCGCGGCATCGACAAAGCGACCATCGCTATCGTCAAAGAGCTCAAAGCCCTGTCCAAGCCTTGCGCTGACACCAAGGCAATCGCTCAGGTCGGCACCATCTCTGCCAACTCCGACAACTCCATCGGCGACATCATTGCCGAAGCCATGGAAAAAGTCGGTAAAGAAGGCGTGATCACCGTTGAAGAAGGCTCGGGCCTGGAAAACGAACTGTCGGTTGTTGAAGGCATGCAGTTCGACCGTGGTTACCTGTCCCCGTACTTCGTCAACAAGCCAGAGACCATGACTGCCGAGCTCGACGGCCCGCTGATCCTGCTGGTCGACAAAAAGATTTCGAACATCCGTGAACTGTTGCCAGTACTGGAAGCCGTTGCCAAAGCCGGTCGTCCACTGCTGATCGTGAGCGAAGACGTTGAAGGCGAAGCCCTGGCGACTCTGGTCGTGAACAACATGCGCGGTATCGTCAAAGTGGTTGCCGTTAAAGCCCCAGGCTTTGGCGACCGTCGCAAGGCCATGCTGCAGGACATCGCTGTTCTGACTGGCGGTACCGTTATCTCCGAAGAGATCGGTCTGAGCCTGGAAAGCGCTACCCTGGAACACCTGGGTAATGCCAAGCGCGTAGCCGTGACCAAGGAAAACACCACCGTCATCGACGGTGCCGGCGTTGAGGCTGATATCCAGGCTCGCGTTCTGCAGATCCGTCAGCAAGTGGCTGATACTTCTTCGGACTACGACCGTGAAAAACTGCAAGAGCGTCTGGCCAAGCTGTCCGGCGGCGTTGCAGTGATCAAGGTTGGCGCTGGTTCCGAAGTTGAAATGAAAGAGAAGAAAGCCCGCGTTGAAGACGCCCTGCACGCTACCCGTGCAGCCGTTGAAGAAGGCGTGGTACCTGGCGGTGGTGTGGCACTGATTCGTGCTCTGCAAGCCATCAGCGAACTGAAAGGCGACAACGCTGATCAGAACGTCGGTATTTCTGTACTGCGTCGCGCTATCGAATCGCCACTGCGTCAGATCGTTGCCAACTCCGGCGACGAGCCAAGCGTAGTTGTCGACAAGGTCAAGCAAGGTTCGGGTAACTTCGGTTACAACGCAGCCAGCGGCGAATACGGCGACATGATCGAAATGGGCATCCTCGACCCTACTAAAGTGACTCGCTCTGCTCTGCAGGCTGCGGCGTCCATTGGTGGCTTGATGCTGACCACTGAAGCAATGATCGCTGATGCTCCAGATGACAAACCAGCTGGCGGCGGCATGCCAGACATGGGCGGTATGGGTGGCATGGGCGGCATGATGTAAGCCAGCCTTACCCTGTACAAAAAAGCCCCGCCTGCGTTAAGCAGGCGGGGCTTTTTAATGTCCGGGATTTGTCCCGGTCGTGAAGCGACATCGATCCAGTGTGGGAGCGGGCTTGCTCGCGATGAGGCCATGACAGTCCCCATCGATAGTGACTGTCACACCGCTATCGCGAGCAAGCCCGCTCCCACATTAGATCTGTGTTTCAGGCGCTGACGGGCTGTGTTTTGGTCACTTGTTCAGCCTTGGAAGCCGGCCGATACAAGATGTAGTAATAAGACCCCAGGCAAATCAACCAGCAGAAAATCGCCGTCCACACGTTGTGGGAAAAGAAGTGCGCGCCCTGCATCATCCGGCCGATGGAGAATACCGTCCCCAGCCCGAAAGCAAAGACCAGTGCACTGCGAGCCATTCGCGGGCGACGGTCACGCAATACGAAGAACAGCGCAAACAGCGTGAAACCGGTGGCTGCATGTCCACCGGGCCAGCAACGGCCGGGTTTGTCGGTCTGTGGGCGCGGGCTGAGCAGCTCGCTGTAGGTTTCCTTGCCACCGAACTCCTTCAGGCTCCAGGGGCATTGCACGGCAGTCACGGCCTTGACCGGGGTCACGAAGGAAGTAGCCAGAGCCAGAGACAGCACCAGGCAGCCCAGTTCTCGCTTGAGCGGTTTTAGCCGCGACACAAAAAAGGAGCCGATGTACCCGAGAATGGCGAGCACCGAGAAGACGATGACCACCTGCTTGGCGCGGGTATGCAGGATGGTTTCCAGAAAGTAACTGTGCGTACCGACGAAGTCGTCCGCAGCAGAGTCATAGAAAATCCTGGCAAGGTCCATGTCCAGAGACGTCAATTCGAGCAAAAGCAAGATGACCGCCGCAATGGCGGGCACACCCAGGCCTACCCAAAAATTGAGCGGACGGGAGACGGGGCGGACAACGGTTGATGACATGCTAGATCCTGAGCGGGTAGAGAAAAAACCCGGGCGCATCAGCCCAAGGCATCTCAGTGAGTATTCACCGATCTGGCCGGAACCCTTTTTGGGCGGTTTCCAGCCGAGCAGCTGTTGCTTGAAGCCATAACTGGCGGTTTGTTAATAGGTGATGCCGCGTTAAATCAACGGGAAGAAGGTCGACTGATAGGCCAGATTGAGCAAACCGAGCAGCGTCGGTGCCAAGTCTATCTGACTGGCCAGTTGAGCGGTCTCCCG
The DNA here is from genome assembly GCA_026398835.1 of Pseudomonas sp. GTDB lineage: Bacteria > Pseudomonadota > Gammaproteobacteria > Pseudomonadales > Pseudomonadaceae > Aquipseudomonas. The sequence goes on along the minus strand of JAPLSD010000606.1, from coordinate 224 downwards.
GGCGTCGCCCAGCGTCTGGGGCCGACACTGTAGCGGGGTTGTGAATTGATAGTTAAAACTTGTTATGCCCGTTCAACGATGGGCTGACAGGCTTTGGCGTTGGAGACAGCCCTAGCCGCGGGCCACACTTGGCCTTAAGCTGCGCGAGCCAAAGCCGGCTGTTACTGTGTACCGAGGAGTGCCCATGCGAATTTTATTGGTTGAAGACAACCGCGATATCCTCG
>JAPLSD010000496.1 GCA_026398835.1 Pseudomonas sp. | reverse complement strand
TTGAGGCCGGGCTCGTTGCTCAGGACCCGCTCACGGATCGCCCAGAGGTGTTCGACAGGCACGCCGCCGAGGTCCGGCGCCTGTTGCGCCAGCCAGTCGCGCAGCACCGCTTCCGCGCTGACGATGACCGGGGCGGTGTCCCACAGGGTGTCGTCGAGGTCGAAAGTGATCAGTTTGATCGTCATTGCTCACCGCCTTTGTTGCGTTTGGCCCGAGGATGGGCGCTGTCGTAGACCGACGCCAGATGCTGGAAATCCAGATGAGTGTAAATCTGCGTGGTCTTGATGTCCGAGTGGCCGAGCAACTCCTGCACCGCGCGCAAGTCTTGGGAAGACTCCAGCAAGTGACTGGCGAATGAGTGTCGAAGCATATGCGGATGCAGATTCTGCCCCAGCTCGCGCTCACCGGCGGCTTTCACTCGCAACTGAATCGCCCGCGGACCTAAACGTCGGCCTTGCTGGCTGACAAATACCGCATCGTCTGCCGGATTGGTCAGGGCGCGGAGCGGCAACCACAGCTGCAATGCTTCCCGAGCCTTCTTGCCGACCGGAAGAACCCGGGTCTTGCTGCCTTTGCCGAGAACTTGAACCAGCCCATCTGCTAAATCTAGCTGATCAAGATTGAGCCCGGTCAGTTCCGAGAGGCGCAGGCCGGAGGAGTAGAACAGCTCCAGAATCGCCTGATCACGATGAGCCAGAAAGTCATCCTCGACCGCGCCATCAAGCAGTTGCAGCGCGCGATCGGTATCGAGGGTCTTGGGTAGCCGGCGTTCGCCTTTGGGTGGCGCCAGTCCGTTGGCCGGGTCGTGATCGCAGAGGCCTTCGCGGTTCAGGTAGTGATAGAGGCCGCGAACCGCCGAAAGCAGGCGCGCCAGACTACGGGAGGACTGGCCTTGTGAATGCAGGCGGGCGATCAGGCTGCGCAGGCGCTGGATATCCAGGGAGGCCCAGCTGGAAATCTGCTGTTTCTCGCAGTACGCCAGCACTTTGTTCAGGTCGCGGCGGTAGGCTTCCAGGGTATGGGGTGACACTTGGCGCTCACTGCGCAGGTGAGCGCAGTAGGCGTCCAGTTGTCGTTCCATGGTCAGCGTACCGAGCGTAAGGAGTTGTGGATGCGCGGCAGTACGCGGCCCATGACTTCGGCGATGTAGCTGAGGAACAGCGTGCCCACCGAGCTTTTGTAATGCTGTGGATCTCGGCTGGCGATGGCCAGTACGCCGTGCAGGCCTTGGTGGCTGAGGGCGACGACGGCCGTAGAGCCAATTTGCTTGCGCTGTTCTTCGCCGAACAGGAAGTCCAGCTCGTGCTCACGCAAACTGCCGCTGACGGTTTTGCCTTCCGACAGCAAGCCGCCGATGGCTTGTTGCGCTTCGGCGCTGGTGACCCAGCGGCCGACCGGGAGGGCAGTGTCACTGAACAGAATCAGGCTGACAAAAGGCACCTGAAAGTCCTGGCGCAGACTGTCTTCGACTGAAATGACTACGTCTTCCAGGCTGCTTGCGTCCATGAGCGCGAGAATCAGCCGGCGGGTCTTTTCGAACAGCCGGTCATTGTCGCGAGCGACATCCATCAATTGCGAGAGGCGATGACGCATCTCGATATTGCGTTCGCGCAGCAGTTTCAACTGGCGCTCGACCAGGGAAATAGTGTCGCCGCGCTGATGGGGAATGCGTAATGCCGGAAGCAGTTCTTCGTGCTCGACGAAGAAATCCGGATGAGCCTCCAGGTACGCGGCAATGGCCGCCGCCTCAAGGCTTTCGGAAGGGGATTCGTCGGGCTGTGGGGCTGGAACCTGGGGCTTATCGGTCATGGATTTCGCTCACTCATAGACGCACCTGTCCTTCGTATACGCGCACTGCCGGGCCGGTCATCATCACTGGTTGACCGGGGCCGGCCCATTCAATGGACAGGCGCCCGCCGGGCAGGTCGATCAATAGTGGCGAATCCATCCACCCCTGGCTGATCGCGGCCACTGCTGCTGCGCAGGCGCCGGTCCCGCAAGCCTGAGTTTCCCCGGTGCCGCGTTCCCACACGCGCAACTGCGCCCGTTGGCGGTCGATGACCTGGAGAAAACCGACGTTGACCCGTGCTGGAAAACGCGGGTGGTTTTCGATTTTCGGTCCCAGTTCATGCACCGGCGCATTGTTGATATCGCTCACACGCAACACTGCATGCGGGTTACCCATGGACACCGCGGCCAGCTCGACGGTCTTGCCGTCCACTTCGACCGGATAGCTCGAGGCCTGAGCCTCGGCTTGAAATGGAATGTCGGCCGGAACCAGGCGAGGCGGGCCCATGTTGACGCCGATTTGGCCGTCGCTACGGATATCCAGTTCGATAATGCCGCTTTTGGTCTCGACCCGCAGCTGCCGTTTTGCGGTCAGGCGTTTATCGAGAACGAAACGGGCGAAGCAGCGCGCACCATTACCGCATTGCTCCACTTCGGAACCGTCGGCGTTGAAGATCCGATAGCGGAAATCCACGTCCGGATTACTCGGTGCTTCGACGATCAGCAGTTGATCAAAGCCGACGCCGGTGTGCCGGTCGCCCCATTGCTTGGCGTGCTTGGGCAGAATGTGTGCATGCTGGCTGACCAGGTCGAGAACCATGAAGTCATTGCCCAGGCCGTGCATCTTGGTAAAGCGCAGCAGCATGGTTTTACTCCGGCAGCAGGCTTTCGCCAGCAAACAACTCGGCTACCGTCTCGCGGCGACGCACTTCAAAAGCCTGATCACCATCTACGAGCACTTCGGCAGTACGGCCGCGGGTGTTGTAGTTGGAGCTCATGACAAACCCGTAGGCACCCGCCGAATGCACGGCGAGCAAGTCGCCTTCTTCCAGCGCCAGTTGACGATCCTTGGCAAGGAAGTCGCCGGTTTCGCAGATCGGCCCGACGATGTCATAGGCGCGAGCCTGAGTGTCGCGAGGGCGCACAGCCGTGACGTCCATCCAGGCTTGATACAGCGCCGGGCGGATCAGGTCGTTCATGGCCGCGTCGACGATGGCGAAGTCTTTGTGTTCGGTGTGCTTGAGGTATTCAACTTGAGTCAGCAGAACGCCGGCGTTGGCCACAATGAAACGGCCCGGTTCAAACACCAGTGCCAGTTCGCGACCTTCCAGGCGTTCGCGCACGGCTTTGATGTAATCCCCGGCCAGTGGCGGCTCTTCATCGCGATAACGCACGCCGAGGCCGCCACCCAGATCGATGTGGCGCAGGTAGATTCCGCAATCGCCAAGACGATCGACCAAGGCCAGCAGGCGGTCGAGGGCGTCGAGGAATGGCGGCAGGCTGGTCAGTTGCGAACCGATATGGCAATCGACGCCGACCACTTCCAGGTTAGGCAATTGTGCGGCGCGGACGTAAACGTCTTCGGCATCGGCAATGGCGATGCCGAATTTGTTTTCTTTCAAACCGGTAGAAATGTACGGGTGGGTGCCGGCATCGACGTCCGGGTTGACCCGCAGCGAGATCGGCGCGCGAACGCCCAGCTCGGCGGCCACCACTTGCAGGCGTTCAAGCTCATCGGTGGATTCGACGTTGAAGCAGTGCACGCCGACTTCCAGAGCACGACGCATGTCGTCACGGGTCTTGCCGACGCCGGAGAAGACGATCTTGTCAGCTTGACCGCCAGCGGCCAGAACACGTTCCAGCTCGCCACGGGATACGATGTCGAAACCAGCGCCCAAACGCGCCAGGACATTCAGTACACCCAGGTTTGAGTTGGCCTTGACCGCGAAGCAGACCAGATGCGGCATACCGCTCAAGGCATCGGCAAAAGCCAGGTATTGCGCTTCGATGTGCGCACGGGAGTAGACGTAGGTTGGCGTGCCAAAGCGCTCAGCGATGGCGGACAGGGCTACACCTTCCGCGAACAGCTCGCCGTCACGGTAGTTAAAAGCGTCCATGGTGTTCCCTTAGTAGGTGTCGTGCTTGTGCGATTTCGATTGCGACTTTGCTTGGTCTTCAGGGGATTTGCTGTCATCGGGAAGATACAGCGGGCCTTTTTGACCACAGGCAGCAACAAGGCAGGCAACCGCGACGAGCGCAGCAAGGGAAGAGATCAGGCGCTTCATGGCGAAATCCTTGAAAATGCGTTAATTGCGCCGGAGTATACCGGCCACCCGACAGCTTGCCTATGTGGGCGGCTGGCCGTCTGGCGGGGGTTTGACGTGCTTGGGCGGATAATTTATGCCACCGCCGAGCGCTTGATCGGTATCCTTTGCATTCGCCTGGACGCGCCCGTATCTTGCGGCGCTTGAGCGTGAGTAGACACTTTTTGAGGTTCCTGCAATGAGTTTGACTGAAGCCCGCTTCCACGATCTGGTCGATGCTACCCAACAGACGCTGGAAGATATTTTCGATGAGAGCGAACTGGATGTTGATCTGGAGAGCTCGGCCGGTGTGCTTACTGTTGAGTTCGAAAATGGCAGCCAGGTGATCTTCAGCCGACAGGAGCCTTTGCGTCAGCTATGGCTGGCTGCGCGTTCCGGTGGTTTCCACTTCGACTACGACGAAGAAAGCGAGCGCTGGATGTGCGACAAGAGCGAAGAGCAGCTTGGCGAAATGCTGGAGCGCATCGTTCTTGAGCAGGCCGATGCGAAGCTCGACTTCGAAGGTCTTTGAAACCGTGACGCAATCGGCTCCAGTGCGTCCCGCGAAACCGCTGTACAGCAACGTCAGCCCGGCCGTGCCCTCACCGTGCATCAGCTTGTGCCGGCTGGATGAGCAGAAAGTCTGTCTCGGGTGCTTTCGCCATGTCGAAGACATCCGCGAGTGGCGCTCGGCAGACGATGAGCGGCGGCGGGTGATTTGCGCGCAGGCCCAACAGCGCAAGTCCTCAGTCTGACGAATCATTGTGGCGAGGGGGTTGCGTCGCACTGGCTTGTATATTTATTGAGCTGTGATAGTGTCCGGGTACGCCTCACCTGATCGAGGCGCGTGAAAACCCCGCCTTTTTTGGCGGGGTTTTGCTTTTATCGTGCAGAAAAAAGGAGTCTGCCTGAATCATGAGCACCGCACCTTCCATCATACTCACCCGCCTGGACGTTCAACGTCTGGAGCGCCTGATCGACAGCCTGGATGACACGCTGCCGGGCGTCGTCGCGCTGCAAGCCGAGCTGGATCGCGCCGATACCGTGGTTGGTCACGAGGAAGTGCCCGCCGGTGTCGTAACCATGAACTCGCGTGTGCACTGCCGTGAAGAAAGCAGCGGCAAGGACTACCACCTGACCCTGGTTTATCCACAGGACGCGAATGCCGATCAGGGCAAGATTTCGATTCTCGCGCCGGTCGGTAGCGCGCTGCTCGGTTTGCAGGCTGGCCAGCATATCGACTGGCCGGCTCCGGGTGGCAAAACCCTGAAGCTGAAGTTGCTCGAGGTCGAGTTCCAGCCCAAAGATGGCGGTGAATGTAAGTTCTGATTCGCCTCAGACCTGTTCGAGCGCGTCATTGAGCGCTCGTTCCAGATCAGCCTTGTACCGCAAGTAAAGATTGCTTGGGCTCTGAACATCACCGAGCAGGCCGGACAGGTCCAGATCGGTGATGTAGCAGCGGTAGCGCTCCACCTCGCGGCGCTGCCCGACGATTTCCTGGGCGACCACGGCAAACAGTTGGTTGCCGTATTCCAGTTCGCAAAACTCTCGCTGATTGCAATACAGGGTGACCTGCACCTGCCCGCGTGCAGCTTTG
>JAPLSD010000069.1 GCA_026398835.1 Pseudomonas sp. | reverse complement strand
GACGAACCGCTGTCCAACCTCGACGCCGCCCTGCGGGTGCAAATGCGTCTGGAGCTGTCGCGGCTGCACAAGGAACTGCAAGCGACAATGATCTACGTCACCCACGACCAGGTCGAAGCCATGACTCTGGCCGACAAAGTGGTGGTACTCAATGCCGGACGCGTCGAGCAGGTCGGCTCGCCGCTGGAGCTCTATCACCAGCCTGCCAACCTGTTTGTGGCCGGCTTCCTTGGCACGCCAAAAATGGGCTTTCTCAAAGGCAAAGTCAGCCGAATCGAAGCTCAGGGCTGTGAAGTCGAACTGGACGCCGGCACCCGCATCCGCCTGCCGCTCAGTGGCGCGACATTGAGCGTCGGCAGCCCGATCACCCTGGGGATTCGTCCGGAACACCTGAACCTGGCGCAACCGGGCGACTGCACCTTGCAGGTCACCGCCGATGTCAGCGAGCGCCTGGGCAGCGACACGTTCTGCCACGTACTGACCGCTTCCGGCGAAGCCCTGACCATGCGCATTCGCGGTGACCTGGCCAGCCGTTATGGCGAGAAACTGAGCCTGCACCTGGACGCTGAACACTGCCATTTATTCGATGCCGACGGTGTGGCGGTTACCCGACCGCTGCGCGCCGCCGCCTGATCGCCGAGACCTTCGCAATGAAACTGAACAAGCAGAACCTTAGCCGTCTGGCGCCTGAAGTGGCCGTGCCCGCCTATGCCGTGGCGGATACCCGGCAAGGCATCGCCCATATCGGTGTCGGTGGTTTTCACCGCGCCCATCAGGCGTATTACACCGACGCCTTGATGAACTTAGGCGCTGGCCTGGACTGGAGCATTTGCGGCGTCGGCCTGCGTCCCGAGGATCGCCGCGCCCGGGATAACCTGGCCGGCCAGGATTACCTCTTTACCCTTTATGAACTGGGCGACACCGACGAGACCCAAGTGCGGGTGATCGGCGCCATCAACGACATGCTACTGGCCGAAGACGGCGCCGATGCGCTGATCGACAAGCTTGCCAGCCCGGACATTCGCATCGTCTCGCTGACCATCACCGAAGGCGGTTACTGCATCGACGACAGCAACGGCGAGTTCATGGCGCACTTGCCGCAAATTCAGCATGACCTGGCCCATCCGGGCAGCCCGAAAACCGTGTTCGGTTTTCTCTGTGCAGCCCTGGCCAAACGCCGCGCCGCCGGCACTCCGGCGTTCACCCTGATGTCCTGCGATAACCTGCCGCACAACGGCGCGGTGGCCCGCAAGGCGCTGCTGGCCTTTGCCGCCCTGCGCGATGCCGACCTGCACGACTGGATCGGCGCCAACGTCAGCTTCCCCAACGCCATGGTCGACCGCATCACGCCAATGACCAGCGCCGCCCATCGCTTGCAGCTGCACGACGAACACGGCATCGACGATGCCTGGCCGGTGGTCTGTGAGCCCTTTGTGCAATGGGTGCTGGAAGACAAATTCGTCAACGGTCGTCCGGCCTGGGAAAAGGTCGGCGTACAGTTCACCGATGACGTCACGCCCTACGAAGAAATGAAGATAAAACTGCTCAACGGCAGCCATCTGGCCCTGACTTATCTGGGGTTTCTCAAGGGCTATCGCTTCGTTCACGAAACCATGAACGACCCGTTGTTCGTGCGCTACATGCGCGCCTACATGGACCTCGACGTCACCCCGCAACTGGCGCCGGTACCGGGGATCGACCTGACGCGTTACAAAGACACGCTGGTGGAGCGTTTCTCCAACCAGGCGATTGCCGATCAACTTGAACGGGTGTGCTCTGACGGCTCGTCGAAGTTTCCCAAGTTCACCGTGCCGACCATCAATCGGCTGATCG
>JAPLSD010000699.1 GCA_026398835.1 Pseudomonas sp. | reverse complement strand
GTTTTCAGGCCCTGTTATCAACTGAGCCTAAGGGCAGTTATTCACAGGGCTTAATCCACAGAAAAGAGCTTATCAAGGCAAATCGCGCCCACGAAAAAGCCGCCGAAGAGGAAAAATTCCACTCAGCAGTTCAGAAAGGGGGGCAGTGATAAGGACGACAGACAGGCGCCGATGGCCTGTCTGTCGAGAAAAGAGGCGCTATTTGCCGATGCAGAAGCTGGAAAAGATGCGGCCAAGCAGATCATCGGAACTGAATGCACCGGTAATCTCCCCCAAAGATTGCTGCGCCTGACGCAAATCTTCGGCCAGCAGCTCACCAGCACCGGCAAGGGTCAATTGCGCGCGACCGTGCTCGAGTGAGGTACTCGCATGGCGCAAGGCTTCCAGGTGGCGTCGGCGAGCACTGAAGCTACTTTCCGAGGTCTGCTCATAGCCCATGCAGGCTTTGAGGTGATCACGCAGCAACTCCAGGCCTTCGCCGGCGGATTTTGCGCTCAGGCTGATAGTCACGTGGCCATCCTCACTGACTTCCAGCGCAATCGCTTCACCGGTCAGGTCTGCCTTGTTGCGGATCAAGGTTACTTTTGCCGGATCCGGGCGCTGCTCCAGGAACTCTGGCCACAGCGAGAACGGATCAAGGGCTTCAGGAGCCGTGGCGTCGACCACCAGCAAGATCCGATCAGCCTCACCAATAGCCTTGAGCGCTCGCTCGACGCCAATCTTCTCGACCTGGTCATCGGTATCGCGCAACCCGGCGGTGTCGACCACATGCAGCGGCATGCCATCGATGTGGATATGTTCGCGGAGGATATCCCGTGTGGTCCCGGCAATTTCCGTGACAATCGCCGCTTCGCGCCCGGCCAGCGCATTGAGCAAGCTGGACTTGCCGGCATTTGGCCGACCGGCGATGACGACTGTCATGCCATCACGAAGCAAAGCACCCTGCCCGGCTTCACGCAGCACGGTGGATAACTCGTCTCGCACGGTATCGAGCATTTTCAGTACATGGCCATCGGCGAGGAAGTCGATTTCCTCTTCCGGAAAGTCGATCGCCGCCTCGACGTAGATCCGCAGGCTAATGAGTTGCTCGGTCAGGCTATGCACACGCTGCGAAAACGCGCCTTGCAATGAACGCAAAGCATTACGCGCCGCCTGTGTAGAACTGGCTTCAATAAGGTCAGCGATGGCTTCGGCCTGGGCCAGATCGAGTTTATCGTTGAGAAATGCTCGCTCGCTGAATTCACCCGGACGCGCCTGCCGACAACCCAATTGCAGGCATCGCTGCAGCAACATGTCGAGCACGATCGGACCACCGTGGCCCTGAAGTTCAAGTACGTCTTCGCCCGTAAATGAGTTCGGCCCCGGGAAATACAGAGCAATTCCTTCATCGAGGACTTCGTTTTTCTCACTGAGGAACGGGCCGTAATGCGCAAAACGCGGTTTCAGTTCACGGCCGCTGAAAGCTTTCGCGGCGATGCTTGCCAGCGGCCCGGAGATACGGACGATGCCCACACCACCACGACCCTGAGCGGTAGCGACGGCGGCGATAGTTTCACGAGGGACGCTCATAACCCAATATCCAGACAAAAGTGACAGATAGCAAAACGCCCCACTAGGGGGGCGTTTTGAGTGGTTATCAACAGAGTAAGTTACGCAGCGGCTTTTTTGGTAGCCGCTTCGATCTTACGGGTGATGTACCACTGTTGTGTGATCGACAGGCAGTTGTTGACCACCCAGTACAGCACCAGACCAGCCGGGAACCACAGGAAGAAGAAGGTGAAGATGATAGGCATCAGCTTCATCACCTTGGCCTGCATCGGATCCGGAGGAGTCGGGTTCAACTGCTGCTGAATGAACATGGTTGCGCCCATGATGATCGGCAGAATGAAGAACGGATCCTTGATCGACAGGTCAGTAATCCACAGCATGAATGGCGCCTGACGCATTTCCACGCTTTCCAGGAGAACCCAGTACAGCGAGAGGAAAACCGGCATTTGCACAAGAATCGGCAAGCATCCACCCAGCGGATTGATCTTCTCTTTCTTGTACAACTCCATCATCGACTGCGACATTTTCTGCCGGTCATCGCCATGCTGCTCTTTCAGAGCCGCCAGTTTCGGCGCTACTGCACGCATGCGCGCCATAGATTTGTAACTGGCTGCCGACAGCGGGAAGAAGAGCCCTTTGATCAGCATGGTCAGGAAGATGATCGACCAGCCCCAGTTACCGACCAGCGCGTGGATATGTTGCAGCAACCAGAAGATCGGTTGGGCAATGAACCACAGAATGCCGTAATCGACGGTCAGTTCCAGACCTGGGGATAACTCTTTCAGGACAGCCTGACTTTTCGGACCAGCGTACAGCGTAGCGGTCGTTTCAGCCTTGGCACCAGGCGCAACGGTCAACGCTGGGCCGGTGTAACCAATGATGTAGTTGCCTTTGCTGTCTTTACGGGTCTGGACGACATTGCTTTCGCCCTTCGCCGGAATCCACGCGGTCACAAAGTAGTGTTGCAACCAGGCAACCCAACCACCTTGAACGGTTTCTTTCAGCGAGCCCTTGTCCATGTCCTTCATCGACACTTTCTTGTACGGCTCGGAACTTGTCCACAGGGCGGCGCCCAGGTAAGTCGCGGTGCCGGTAGCAGTGCTGGAAGACGGATCGGAGCTGCTATCACGTTTCAATTGCGCGAACATTGCACCGGACCAAGGCTGAGCGCTCTGGTTGTCGATGATGTACGAAACGCCTACATCGTACAGACCACGCTTCAAGGTGAAGCGCTTGATGTAATTGACGCCGCCGGCGCTGTACTTCAGGTCGACGACCAGTTGGTCCTGACCGTCAGCCAGTTGATAAGTCTTCTTCTCGGACGAGAATACCGGGCGACCCGATGGACTAGCGTCCGGACCGTTGGTGCCGATCAGACCGCTTTGCGCCAAATAGGTCCGCTCGCCGCCGTTATCGAACAGCTGGAACGGAATTTCCGGGTGATCCTGACGACGTGGATAAAGCGGCAGCTTCAGCTGGGCGATATCACCACCTTGTGGATCGATAGCCAGATCGAGCACATCCGTTTTGATCTGGATGAGATCTTTGTTTGCAGCCACTGGAGCTTCGGCGGGTGCACTGGTATCGCTTGCCGCGCGTGGAATGTCGTCACTAACGGAGGCGTTATTACCAGTCGCCGTTTCCGGTAGGCCCGGTGCGGTAGTACTGGCGGCAACATTCTGAGTCGGCAGGGCAGCCTGACCATAGTCCTGGTTCCATTTAAGAACCATAACGTAGGACACGATTGCCAGGGCGACGATCAGGATCGTGCGTTTAATATCCATGATTACTCGGCCATCGAAGAAGAACGGGAGGTAGGGATAGATGGAACCGGGTCATAACCACCGGGATTCCACGGATGACAGCGACCTAAACGACGAAAGGCCAGCCAGCCACCGCGCAGAAGGCCATGATTTTCTATGGCTTCATACGCGTAGCAGGAACAACTGGGGTAGAAACGACAGTGACTGGCCATCAGAGGACTAATGGCATAGCGGTAAAACTGGATCGGAACGAGCGCCAGTTTACGCATCGGGACTGTCTACCCCTACAGTTTCGGTTTTGACTGCTGGTACCGGCTTGCTACGTGCCAGACGCTTCCAGAGTTTGCCGAAATGCTGAATCAATTCGGGGTTTTCTACGTCACCCAAACCTTTGCGCGCGACGATAACGATGTCCCAACCGACCAGAGAATCCTGGTGGAGGCGAAACGATTCGCGCATCAGACGTTTGAGGCGATTGCGCTCAACGGAGAGCTTTACGCTCTTCTTGCCGATCACTAACCCCAGACGGGGGTGATCGAGATCGTTGTTACGTGCAAGGAGCAGGAGATTTTTCCCCGGAACCTTGCCGGTGGGGGAGTCAAAGACTGCCTTGAAATGCCGGGGTGTAAGCAGACGCTTTTCCCGACTGAAGTCCTGACTCACCACCAGTACCGGATTATCAAACTGCCAGACGCGCACGACCTTTGGCGCGGCGACGCGACAGGACTGCACGGCCGTTTTTGGTAGCCATGCGAGCACGGAAGCCGTGAGTACGGGCGCGTTTGATGGTGCTTGGTTGGAAAGTACGTTTCATGTCGTGTTACCTGGTTCGTCCACAACGGGCCGGAATGGCCCCCGTTTTAAGAGACCGGCGATTCTAGAGAAAGCAAGCCTCTAGGTCAATTTCCAACCAGCTTTTCCTTCAATTAGATATCTGAGGGGGTCTGCCGTCTGACAGAGGATGACTAGATATAGAAATAAAGAAGGGAATTATTTAAAGCTTTTCTGTAAAGCTTATAAAAGCTAGGGAGGCCATCTTCTGTGGATAAGTACCTTCAGCCCTTATACAGCTGGATGTACAGAGAATGACAACCATGGTGAGAAACGGTGTTCTGCCTGTGCTGCGCTATCGGATAAGCTGTGTGTGAAATGACGTGTTATCCACAGGTAGGTTATCCACCGGGTTTACCCCCCACTTGTACAACGAGCTTAAGTGGGCTTATCCACAGACCTTATCCACATACCATTGGTCGTGTTTTTTTAGGTTAAGGCGTTGATTCTTCATGCCCTGTCAGCAACCTACATGTGGATAAGTGTGCGTCTGGTCGCTACAATGGCGGCTGTTTTTGCCTCACCGGCTTTCAACTTAGGGGATATCCGTGTCAGTGGAACTTTGGCAGCAGTGCGTGGAGCTTCTGCGCGATGAGCTGCCTGCCCAGCAATTCAACACCTGGATCCGTCCACTACAGGTCGAAGCCGATGGCGACGAGTTGCGTATCTACGCACCGAATCGTTTTGTTCTCGATTGGGTCAACGAAAAGTATCTGGGCCGCGTGCTCGAGCTGCTCGATGAGCATGGCAATGGCCTGGCGCCTGCGCTTTCCTTATTAATAGGGAGCAAACGCAGCTCGGCACCTCGTGCTGCGCCTAATGCGCCTTTGGCTGCTGCGGTTTCTCAGGCACAGGCTGCTGCGGCGCCTGTGGTCGCCAATGCTCCAGCGCCGACCGCGACCGCCAAACGATCAACGCAAAAGGTTGCCCAGGTTAGCGAGGAACCTTCTCGTGACAGCTTCGACCCAATGGCTGGCGCCAGCTCGCAACAAGCCCCGGTGCGCTCCGAGCAGCGCACCGTGCAGGTTGAAGGTGCGCTTAAGCACACCAGTTACCTGAACCGCACCTTCACCTTCGAGAACTTCGTCGAAGGTAAGTCCAACCAGTTGGCCCGTGCTGCGGCCTGGCAGGTCGCGGACAATCCCAAGCATGGGTACAACCCACTCTTCCTTTATGGTGGGGTTGGTCTGGGTAAAACTCACTTGATGCACGCTGTGGGTAACCATCTATTAAAGAAGAACCCGAATGCCAAGGTCGTGTACCTGCATTCCGAGCGCTTCGTCGCGGACATGGTTAAAGCATTGCAGCTCAACGCGATCAACGAGTTCAAACGCTTCTACCGGTCGGTCGATGCGCTGTTGATCGATGACATCCAGTTCTTCGCCCGCAAGGAACGTTCCCAGGAAGAGTTCTTCCACACATTCAACGCACTGCTTGAAGGTGGCCAGCAGGTCATTCTCACCAGTGACCGTTACCCTAAAGAAATTGAAGGCCTTGAAGAGCGCTTGAAGTCGCGCTTTGGCTGGGGTCTGACGGTTGCCGTAGAGCCGCCGGAACTGGAAACCCGCGTTGCGATTCTGATGAAGAAAGCAGATCAGGCCAAAGTCGATCTGCCCCATGACGCTGCATTCTTTATTGCCCAGCGTATTCGCTCCAACGTGCGAGAGCTGGAAGGTGCACTCAAACGTGTTATCGCCCACTCACATTTCATGGGCCGTGACATCACCATCGAGCTGATTCGCGAATCCCTGAAGGACTTGCTGGCGCTGCAAGATAAGCTGGTCTCTGTGGATAACATTCAGCGCACGGTCGCCGAGTACTACAAGATCAAGATTTCCGACCTGTTGTCCAAGCGCCGTTCGCGCTCGGTCGCACGTCCACGCCAGGTAGCGATGGCATTGTCCAAAGAGCTGACCAACCACAGCCTGCCGGAAATCGGCGATGTGTTCGGCGGCCGAGATCACACTACGGTCTTGCACGCATGCCGCAAGATCAACGAGCTCAAGGAATCCGACGCGGACATCCGCGAGGACTACAAGAACCTGCTGCGTACACTGACCACTTGATGAACACCAGCGCAGCTTATTAAGGCAAGGGACTAGACCATGCATTTCACCATTCAACGCGAAGCCCTGTTGAAACCCCTGCAACTGGTCGCAGGTGTCGTCGAGCGCCGCCAGACCTTGCCGGTGCTTTCCAACGTGCTGTTGGTTGTCGAAGGCCAGCAATTGTCGCTGACCGGTACTGACCTGGAAGTCGAGCTGGTCGGTCGGGTGCAACTCGAAGAGCCTGCTGAGCCAGGCGAAATCACTGTCCCGGCGCGCAAGCTGATGGACATCTGCAAGAGTCTGCCAAACGACGCCCTGATCGATATCAAGGTCGACGAGCAGAAGCTTGTAGTGAAAGCCGGCCGTAGCCGCTTTACCTTGTCCACTTTGCCGGCCAACGATTTCCCGACTGTCGAAGAAGGCCCCGGTTCGCTGACCTGCAGCCTGGAACAAAGCAAACTGCGTCGTTTGATCGAACGCACCAGCTTCGCCATGGCCCAGCAGGACGTGCGCTACTACCTCAATGGCATGCTGCTGGAAGTGTCTGCCGGTATCATCCGCGCGGTAGCCACCGACGGTCACCGTTTGGCCATGTGCTCGATGCAAGCCGATATCGGCCAGCCGGATCGCCACCAAGTGATCGTGCCACGCAAAGGTATTCTGGAACTCGCACGCTTGCTGACTGAGCCGGACGGCCTTGTCAGCATCGTCTTGGGTCAGCATCACATCCGTGCAACCACCGGCGAGTTCACCTTCACCTCCAAGCTGGTCGACGGCAAGTTCCCTGACTACGAGCGCGTTCTGCCTAAAGGCGGTGACAAGCTGGTACTGGGCGATCGTCAGGCGCTTCGTGAAGCGTTCAGCCGTACTGCGATTCTTTCCAACGAGAAGTACCGTGGTATTCGTCTGCAACTGGCCAACGGCCAGCTGAAGATCCAGGCGAATAACCCGGAGCAGGAAGAAGCCGAAGAAGAAGTCGGCGTGGAATACAACGGCGGCTCGCTGGAGATCGGCTTCAACGTAAGCTACCTGCTCGACGTCTTGGGCGTGATGACCACTGAGCAAGTGCGCTTGATTCTGTCCGATTCCAACAGCAGCGCGTTGGTGCAAGAGTCTGACAACGATGACTCGGCTTACGTCGTTATGCCGATGCGCCTGTAACCATGTTCAGCAGAAGCTAGATGTCCCTCAGTCGCGTCTCGGTCACCGCGGTGCGCAATTTGCACCCGGTGACCTTCTCCCCTTCCCCTCGCATCAACATTCTTTACGGCGCCAACGGCAGCGGCAAAACCAGCGTTCTGGAAGCCATCCACTTGCTGGGGCTCGCTCGTTCGTTTCGCAGTGCCCGTCTGTTGCCGGTTATTCAATACGAACAATTGGCGTGCACGGTGTTTGGCCAGGTGGAGTTGGCTCAGGGTGGGCACAGCGCCTTGGGGATATCCCGTGACCGCCAAGGGGAGTTTCAAATCCGCATCGACGGACAGAATGCTCGCAGTGCTGCTCAGCTGGCGGAAATACTGCCTCTGCAATTGATCAACCCAGACAGTTTCCGACTGCTGGAAGGTGCTCCAAAAATCCGTCGACAATTTCTGGACTGGGGTGTGTTCCACGTGGAACCACGTTTCATGTCCACTTGGCAGCGGCTGCAGAAGGCCCTTCGGCAGCGGAACTCATGGCTGCGGCATGGTACACTTGACGCCGTTTCGCAAGCGGTTTGGGACAGAGAACTGTGCCAGGCCAGTGCTGAAATTGATGAATACCGCCGCGCTTACATCAAAGCCTTGAAACCAGTCTTTGAACAGACCTTGAGTGAACTGGTTGAGCTCGAGGGCTTAACGCTTAGCTATTACCGAGGTTGGGATAAAGAGCGAGAGCTGAGTGCAGTGCTCGCCACGTCCCTTCACCGGGATCAGCAAATGGGGCATACCCAGGCCGGACCACAACGCGCTGATTTGCGTCTTAGATT
>JAPLSD010000491.1 GCA_026398835.1 Pseudomonas sp. | reverse complement strand
ATGCAGTCGGGCTGGCTGAGCATCCCGGGCGAATCACGCGCCCTGCAGATCACCGCGGCCGGGCAACGTGAAATCGCCAGATTCGCCATGCTGACCGAGCTGGAAATGGCGACCTAGTGTCTGGATGCGACGACGTCTGTGCTCTTGGGTTTCAAACGTCGTTCACAGGTGCAAGCAGGTCGCATCCAGCAACAACCCCGGTAAACGATCCCGCACACTCGATTCGAAGACTATCGATTCGGGGGAGAGGGTATGGGGATTCAAGGATATAGCGCTGCTGAGCGACTGGAGCGGTTACCCATCAGTGGTTACCACCGACTCATTTTCATCATCATCGCCCTGGCATTTTTCTTCGACTCCATGGACCTGGCCATGATGACCTTCCTGCTGGGCTCGATCAAAGCCGAGTTCGGATTGAGTACGGCGCAGGCAGGGTTACTGGCCAGTTCGAGTTTCTTCGGCATGGTTCTGGGGGCGTCCTTGTCCGGTATGTTGGCCGATCGCTTCGGTCGCAAGCCGGTATTTCAGTGGAGCATCGTGTTATGGGGGCTGGCGAGCTACCTGTGCTCCACGGCGCAGACGATCGAAATGCTCACGTTGTTTAGAATCCTGTTGGGGATCGGCATGGGCATGGAGTTCCCGATTGCCCAGTCGATGCTCTCCGAGTTGATTCCGGCCAAGGGGCGGGGACGTTACATCGCGTTGATGGACGGCTTCTGGCCCATCGGTTTTGTGGCGGCAGGGATTCTTTCCTACTTCTTGTTACCCATCGTTGGCTGGCGCGACATCTTCCTGGTGTTGGCGGTGCCGGCAGTATTTGTCCTGGCCATCCGCTTCATCATTCCCGAGTCACCGCGTTGGCTGGAACAGGCCGGGCATCACGACGCGGCAGACAAGGTATTGCTGCGCATCGAAGAGCGGGTTCGCGCTTCGTTGAACCGGCTCGATTTGCCTCAGCCGATTCGCCTGCCACGCATCGCCATCCACCCGGTGACCTTTTTTTCGGCATTTCGCGAGTTGTGGTCACCGCTCTATCGCCAGCGCACGATGATGATCTGGAGTGTCTGGTTCTTTGCATTGCTCGGTTTTTACGGCCTCACTTCCTGGCTCAGTGCGTTGCTGCAGCAGTCGGGTTTTGCCGTGACGCAGTCGGTGTATTACACGGTGCTGATCTCCCTTGGCGGGATTCCAGGGTTTTTGATGGCAGCGTGGCTGGTGGAGCGTTGGGGGCGCAAACCCGTGTGCATCGTGACCTTGCTCGGTGGTGGGATCATGGCGTTCTTTTATGGGCAGAGCGCGGTGTTTGGCGGCAATGTCAGCTTGCTGATCGGTTCGGGTTTGCTGATGCAGTTCTTTTTGTTCGGTATGTGGGCGGTGCTTTACACCTACACACCTGAGCTGTATCCGACGTCGGCGCGAGCTACCGGATCAGGCTTCGCCTCGGCGATCGGTCGAATTGGTTCGCTGCTCGGGCCAGTGGTGACCGGGATGGTATTCCCGATCACCGGGCAGGGCGGAGTGTTTGCCTTGGGCGCGATGTGTTTTGCGATCGCCGCAGCGGTGGTCTGGCTGTTCGGGATGGAGACCCGGGGCAAGACGCTGGAGGAGTTGAGCGAGGTGGTTGCGGGCTGATCCGATCGTTCCCACGCGGGAGCGTGGGAACGATCAATAGCAGTCTTACGGTTTAACCAACCGTGCATCCAGACTGTTCTGGGCCAGGCGTTTGGCCTGGTCCTGCGTCATACCAAGATGGGTATACAGCGCGTGGAAGTTCTCGGTGACGTAACCGCCGAAGTACGCCGGATCATCCGAGTTCACCGTGACCTTCACTCCACGCTCAAGCATGTCGAGGATGTTGTGCTGTGACATGTCGTCGAACACGCAGAGCTTGGTGTTGGACAACGGGCAGACGGTCAGCGGAATCTGCTCGTCGATAATCCGCTGCATCAGACGCTCATCTTCGATGGCGCGCACGCCATGGTCGATACGCTGGATTTTCAGCAGGTCGAGGGCTTCCCAGATGTACTCGGGCGGGCCTTCTTCACCGGCGTGGGCAACAGTCAGAAAGCCCTCGTTACGGGCGCGATCGAACACGCGCTGGAACTTGCTCGGCGGGTGACCCATTTCTGAACTGTCGAGGCCGACGGCGACAAACGCGTCGCGAAATGGCAGCGCCTGATCGAGGGTTTTCTCGGCTTCTTCTTCGCTCAAATGACGCAAGAAACTGAGGATCAGACCGCTGGTGATACCCAGTTGCTGCTCGCCATCTTTCAGCGCGCTGGCGATACCGTTGAGCACCACCTCAAATGGCACACCACGGTCGGTGTGGGTCTGCGGGTCGAAGAACGGTTCGGTGTGAATCACGTTCTGCGCCTTGCAGCGCAGCAGGTAAGCCCAGGTCAGGTCATAGAAGTCCTGAGAGGTACGCAGCACATCCGCGCCCCGATAATACAGGTCGAGAAACTCTTGCAGATTGTTGAAGGCGTAAGCCTTGCGCAGGGTTTCGACGTCGTCCCACGGTAGAGCGATCTTGTTGCGCTCTGCCAGGGCGAACAGCAGCTCAGGCTCCAGCGAGCCTTCCAGGTGCAGGTGCAGTTCGGCCTTGGGCAAGGCGTTTAGCCAGTCATACATTATTGAATTCTCATCAGGTGCAATGACGGCATTCTACAGGCCGACGCTGAAATAATTGGCAAAACCTGACCAACCGGTTCATCACACAGTCTCCAGTTCTCGCCGATAAGCGTAGGTGTCGGCAAAGCGAGCCAACAGGAGTTCGGCACAGGTAGTCGTCGGGTATTTCGGGACCCCGGGTTACTTCGGCATATCCGCCTTCATGCCTTCAACGTAATAGTTCATCGACGCCAGCTCCGCATTGCTGGCACTCACGCCCGCCGCGATTTTCTCTACGCCGGCCTGATCCTTGATTGGCCCGGTGAACGGGTGAAACTCACCGCTCTTGATGCGGGTGATGATTTGCTCCGCTTCGGCCTTCACGTCGGCCGGCACCACATCACTGATCGGCAATTCAACCGTGCCTTCTTTCAAACCGCCCCAGTAATCCTGGGATTTCCAGCTATGGTCGATCACGCTTTGGGTCGCCTGAATATAGTGGGGCCCCCAGTTGTTGACGATGGAGGTCAGCACCGCTTTCGGACCAAAGTGCGCCATGTCCGAGGCATAGCCCACCGCGTACACGCCACGACGCTCGGCCGCCTGGATCGGTGCGGGGCTATCGGTGT
>JAPLSD010000681.1 GCA_026398835.1 Pseudomonas sp. | reverse complement strand
GTGATCATCGACGAAGAACACCGCTTCGGTGTCCGTCAGAAAGAACAGCTCAAGGCGTTGCGCAGCGAAGTCGACATCCTCACCCTGACCGCCACGCCGATCCCGCGCACGCTGAACATGGCGGTTTCGGGCATGCGCGATCTGTCGATCATCGCCACACCGCCGGCTCGCCGTTTGTCCGTGCGCACGTTCGTCATGGAGCAGAACAAGAGCACGGTCAAAGAGGCCCTGCTCCGCGAACTGCTGCGTGGCGGCCAGGTTTATTACCTGCACAACGATGTGAAGACTATCGAGAAATGCGCCGCCGATCTCGCCGAGCTGGTGCCGGAAGCACGGATCGGCATCGGCCACGGGCAGATGCGTGAACGCGAACTCGAACAAGTGATGAGTGACTTCTATCACAAACGTTTCAACGTCCTGATCGCCTCGACCATCATCGAGACGGGTATCGACGTGCCGAGCGCCAACACCATCATCATCGAGCGTGCTGACAAGTTCGGTCTGGCTCAATTGCATCAATTGCGCGGCCGGGTCGGTCGTAGTCACCACCAGGCCTACGCCTACCTGCTGACACCGTCGCGCCAGGAAATCACCCCAGACGCGGAAAAGCGCCTGGAGGCCATCGCGAACACCCAGGACCTCGGCGCAGGCTTTGTGCTTGCCACCAACGACCTGGAAATTCGCGGTGCCGGCGAACTGCTCGGCGACGGTCAAAGCGGCCAGATTCAGGCCGTTGGCTTCACCCTGTATATGGAAATGCTCGAGCGCGCGGTAAAAGCTATCCGCAAGGGCGAGCAACCAAACCTCGACCAACCGCTGGGCGGTGGTCCGGAAATCAACCTGCGTCTGCCGGCGTTGATTCCTGAAGACTATCTACCCGACGTCCACGCACGGCTGATTCTCTACAAGCGCATCGCGTCGGCCACCGACGAGGAAGGCCTGAAAGACCTGCAAGTGGAAATGATCGACCGCTTCGGCCTGCTGCCGGAGCCGACCAAAAACCTGGTGCGCCTGACTTTGCTGAAATTGCAGGCTGAGCAGCTCGGCATCAAAAAGGTCGATGGCGGTCCACAAGGCGGTCGCATTGAGTTCGAGGCACAAACCCCGGTCGATCCACTGGTGTTGATCAAGCTGATCCAGGGCCAGCCCAACCGCTACAAATTCGAAGGCGCTACGATGTTCAAATTCATGGTGCCGATGGAGCGCCCTGAAGAGCGCTTCAATACAGTGGAGGCGCTGTTTGAGCGCCTCATTCCGAAAACTGCTTGAAGGACGCCGCATGCGCCTGTTTCGCTCACTGACCTTGCTTCTGGCACT
Source organism: Pseudomonas sp. (assembly GCA_026398835.1). Lineage (GTDB taxonomy): Bacteria > Pseudomonadota > Gammaproteobacteria > Pseudomonadales > Pseudomonadaceae > Aquipseudomonas. The sequence continues at coordinate 1,089 of JAPLSD010000681.1, read as the reverse complement.
GGTCGTTGCACCCACGGCGTTTGCCGACAACCAGTATATGGTTGAAATGATCCTGGTCCGCCAGAACGCAGTACCCGCCATCGTCGGCCGCGCCGCGCCGGAAGACTGGGCAGCCGGCGCCCAACGCATCGCCATGCAAGACGAACGCACGCCAAGCCTCAACAGCGAAGCGGCCAAACTCGCCGCGAGCAGTGATTACACGGTGCTGCTGCACAAAGCCTGGGAACAAAAGCTGGGTGATGAGCCGAGCAAAATCGCCGTCAGCGCAGGCAAGGAACAGTACGGCCAATTCCCGATCGAGGGCACACTCAACCTGAAACTGGGGCGCTTCACTGACGTCGACGCGGAGTTCTGGATCAATCAGATCGACAGCAACGGTTTGGTCACTGGCAGCGAACAACTGAAGCAGGACAGCCACACCAAGAACGGCCAACTCAACTTTCTCGATAACGGACACTTGGGCCTGTTGATCAAGATCACATCGCTTTCGGCGCCTGCCGTACAGCAAGCTCCTCTTGAAGTTCCGGACTGACTGAAGTCCCTATGCTCCCGACCCTGACCAAACCTCTGGCACCTTCCTGGGTCAGTCGATTCAAAGAACAAAGCCTGGAGCGTGGCCGCCGCTACGCCCTGGAAAACCGCGTCAGAATTGTCCAGGCTGGCGACAGTACGATCACCGCCAGTTGCGAAGGCTCGGGTGGCAACGTTTACCGTCAGACCATTCGCTTGCGTGAGTCGGCCAAAGGCACCTTGCTGATGGTCGATGCTACCTGCTCTTGTCCGGTGCACAGCAACTGCAAACATTGTGCGGCGGTACTGCTACAGGTGCAGGAAACTCTCGCCTATCCGGCTGCCGCGAAAGATGCCGAGTTGCTGGAGAAGCTTCAGGCTGTTCTGGAAAACCGCAGCCCGGCCGCTTTGCCGCAACTGCTGGTGGATAACGTGCAGCCGGTTCCGCGCCTGTGGCTGGCGAGCATCGAGTTCAGCGCCTTCGAACCGCGCAACGGCAAAATGCAGCGCTACATCCAGCACCGCGCCGCCCTCTCTTTCAGCTATCTGGAGGAATACGTCAGCGGGCAAAAGAATGCT
>JAPLSD010000580.1 GCA_026398835.1 Pseudomonas sp. | reverse complement strand
GAGTAGCGATCAACGCTTTTTCGACTTTCTCAAGGAGCGCATCGGCCTGGACGTGGCGTCCGTGGGGGAGGCGCTCATCGAGCGGGCTGTCCGTCAGCGCACCACGGCTCAGCAGGCGCTGACTGCCGACGAGTACTGGCATACGTTGCAAGGATCGCGGGATGAACAGCAGGCGCTGATCGAAGCCGTCATCGTTCCGGAAACCTGGTTTTTCCGTTATCCGGAGTCCTTCGCAACCCTGGCTAAACGGGCGGTAGCGCGTTTGGCCGAGATCAAGGGCATGCGCGCCTTACGGATTCTCAGTCTGCCGTGCTCGACCGGCGAAGAGCCGTATTCGATTGCCATGGCCTTGTTCGATGCCGGGTTTGCGCCCCATCAGTTCAAGGTCGAAGGGCTGGATGTCAGCCCCCTGTCGGTCGAGCGCGCCAAGTGTGCGGTGTATGGCAAGAACTCCTTTCGTGGGCAACTGACCGATTTTCGCGAGCGCCACTTCACTGTTGAAGACGAGCGTTATCACCTCAACGAGCGGGTGCGCGAACAGGTGCACTTGCAGGTGGGCAATCTGCTTGATCCGGCGTTACTGGCCAATGAACCGCCGTATGATTTTGTGTTCTGCCGCAACCTGCTGATTTACTTCGATCAGGCGACTCAGCGCCAGGTGTTTGAAGTGCTCAAGCGCCTCACCCATGTCGACGGCGTGCTGTTTATCGGCCCGGCAGAAGGCGGCCTGTTGGGGCGATTGGGTATGCGCTCGATCGGCATTCCACAGTCCTTTGCCTTTAGTCGTCATAGCGAGCCTGAGCCTGAGCCCGTACCGCTGCCGGCCTTTATCCCGACGCCGTTGCCCATGTGTCAATCGATCCGCAACGTGGCGCCGCCGTCGCTGCGCAGCAGACCCTTTACCCGCGTTGCGCCAATGATCAGTCCTGGCGAGCCTTCTGCTGCTGCGAGTGATGCCGGTGCCTTGCTCGCCAGCATCGCCGCGCTGGCCAATGAAGGAAAAAGCACCGAGGCACGCGCCGCCTGCGAGCAGTACCTGCGCAACCATGAGCCGGTGGCTCAAGTGTTTTATTGGCTGGGATTGCTCAGCGATGTCGCTGGCAATGTACTGCAGGCTCAAGGTTTCTATCGCAAGGCGCTTTATCTGGAGCCGCAGCATCCCGAAGCGCTGATGCACCTGGCCGTTTTATTGGCTTCCCAGGGAGATGCGGCGGGTGCCCGTCGATTGCAGGAACGCGCCGCCCGCAGCGAGCGCACCGCTGACAGTGAGCGTAAACGATGACGGGCTCTGTTTCGTTGAGTGTGACCCATGAAGATGCGCAGGCCATCGATGACTGCTGGAACCGGATCGGTATCCACGGTGACAAGTCCTGCCCGCTGTTGGCCGAGCATATTCACTGTCGTAACTGTGCAGTGTATTCCGCGGCAGCGACCCGCTTGCTCGATCGTTATGCGCTGCAACAGGAAGATCATCGGCAGTCGATCGCGGTCGAGAGCGATGTCGTCACCCGCTCGCTGTTGATGTTCCGTCTTGGCGAAGAGTGGTTGGGCCTGGTGACTCGCTGCCTGGTGGAGGTCGCGCCGTTGCAGCCGATACATTCCTTGCCGCACCAGCGTTCGCCGGCATTGTTGGGCGTGGCCAATGTGCGCGGCGCCTTGGTCGCCTGCCTGTCACTCGTGGAATTGCTGGGGCTGGACGCCACTACTGGTGTTGTCTCGGGGGCGCGGGTCATGCCGCGCATGTTGATCATCGCGGCCCACGGCGGCCCGGTGGTGGTGCCGGTGGATGAAGTGGACGGGATTCACGCTATCGATGAGCGCATCTTGAATGCCGCCTCCAGCTCCGGTTCTCAAGCCAGCGGCAAATACACCCGTGGCGTGTTGCCGTTCAGAGATCGCAGTTTGCGCTGGCTGGATGAAGAACAGCTGCTGTCAGCCGTGACCCGGAGCCTCACATGACCCCTGATCAAATGCGCGACGCATCGCTGCTGGAGCTGTTCAGCCTGGAGGCCGAAGCGCAGACCCAGGTGCTCAGCACCGGCCTGCTCGCACTGGAGCGCAATCCGACCCAGGCCGATCAACTGGAAGCCTGCATGCGTGCGGCGCACTCGCTCAAGGGCGCCGCACGCATTGTTGGCGTGGATGCGGGGGTCAGCGTGGCGCATGTCATGGAGGATTGCCTGGTCAGCGCCCAGGAAGGTCGTTTGTACCTGCAACCCGAACATATCGACGCCTTGCTGCAAGGCACTGACCTTCTGATGCGCATCGCCACGCCGGGCAGCGACAACGTCGGTATTAGCGATATCGAGGCCTATGTTGCCTTGATGGGCCTGTTGCTTGATTCCGCTGCGTTGACCGCCAAAATTGCACCGCCCGCCGCGTTAGCCATTGAGCTGGCCACACCGCCGATGGCTGAGCTGCAGCTTGAGCCGCCCCGTGCCGAGCCTGAGCCCGAGGCGCCACTGCTGGAGCCCGAAGCGCTGCTCGCTGGAGCCACTGCAACACAGCGTCAACCCGCGCGTGTTACCGAGGGCGGTGAGCGGGTGCTGCGGGTCACCGCCGAACGCCTGAACAGTTTGCTCGATTTATCGAGCAAGTCCTTGGTGGAAACCCAGCGCCTCAAGCCTTGGCTGGCGACGATGCAGCGCCTCAAGCGCATGCAGAACAACAGTCTGCGCGCCCTGGAAAACCTTAATGCTCACCTCAAAGAGCATGAGCTCGGCCTGGAAGCCCAGGAAGGGCTGGCCGATGCCCGACGCATGCTCGCCGAGTCCCAGCAACTGCTGGCTGAGAAAACTGCCGAGCTGGATGAGTTCGCTTGGCACGCCAGCCAGCGTGCTCAAGTGTTGTATGACACGGCGCTGGCCTGCCGCATGCGGCCGTTCGCTGATGTGCTGGCCGGGCAGGTGCGGATGGTGCGTGACCTGGGCCGCAACCTGGGTAAACAGGTGCGGTTGGAGATCGAGGGTGACAAGACCCAAGTCGACCGTGATGTGTTGGAAAAGCTCGAAGCACCGCTGACTCATTTATTGCGTAACGCGGTGGATCACGGCATCGAAATGCCTGAGCAGCGATTGTTGGCCGGTAAACCCGCTGAAGGCTTGATCCGGCTACGAGCCTCCCATCAGGCCGGGTTGTTGGTGATGGAACTGAGCGATGACGGTAACGGAGTAGACCTCGAATACCTGCGTCGCAGTATCGTCGAGCGTGAATTGTCGCCGGCTGAAACCGCTGCCCAGTTGAGTGAAGAAGAGCTGCTGACCTTCCTGTTTCTGCCGGGCTTCAGCCTGCGGGACAAGGTCACCGAAGTCTCCGGGCGCGGTGTTGGCCTGGACGCTGTTCAGCATATGGTCCGTCAGCTGCGCGGCGCGGTGGTGCTGGAGCAGACTGCGGGCGAGGGCAGCCGCTTCCATCTTGAGGTACCGCTGACCCTGTCGGTAGTGCGCAGTCTGGTGGTGGAAGTCGCAGAGGAGGCTTACGCTTTCCCGCTGGCGCACATTGAGCGCATGTGCGACCTGGAGCCCGATGACATCGTGCAAGTGGAAGGGCGTCAGCACTTCTGGCACGAAGGCCGGCATGTCGGTCTGGTCGCGGCCAGCCAGTTGTTGCAGCGCCCGGCGACTAAAAACAACGAGCAAACCCTCAAAGTCGTGGTGATTCGCGAGCGCGATGCGGTGTATGGCGTGGCCGTCGAACGCTTTATCGGCGAGCGCACGCTGGTGGTGCTGCCGCTGGATGATCGTCTGGGCAAGGTCCAGGATATTTCCGCCGGAGCGCTGCTGGACGACGGCTCCGTCGTGCTGATTGTCGATGTTGAGGACATGCTGCGTTCGGTGGATAAATTGCTCAACACCGGCCGCCTGGAGCGTATCGCCCGGCACAACCATCAAGCCACGGAAGTCGCGCGCAAACGCATTCTGGTGGTCGACGATTCCCTCACGGTCCGCGAGCTGCAACGCAAACTGTTGCTCAATCGCGGTTACGACGTCGCCGTGGCGGTAGACGGGATGGACGGCTGGAACGCTTTGCGCGCCGAAGACTTCGACCTGCTGATCACCGACATCGATATGCCCCGAATGGATGGTATTGAATTGGTCACCCTGTTGCGTCGGGACAACCGCTTGCAGTCGCTGCCGGTCATAGTGGTTTCCTACAAGGACCGCGAAGAAGACCGACGTCGCGGACTGGACGCGGGAGCCGACTATTATCTAGCCAAAGCCAGTTTTCATGACGACGCTTTGCTTGATGCGGTCGTGGAACTCATTGGAGGAGCCCGGACATGAAGATCGCTATCGTCAATGATATGCCCATGGCGGTAGAGGCCTTGCGCCGGGCCCTCGCGTTCGAGCCGACCCACGAAGTAGTCTGGGTCGCGAGCAATGGTGCGGAGGCTGTGAAGTACTGCGCCGAGCAGACGCCGGACCTGATCCTGATGGACTTGATCATGCCAGTGATGGACGGCGTGGAAGCGACCCGGCGGATTATGGCCGAGAGCCCATGTGCCATCGTGATTGTTACCGTCGACCGCCAGCAGAATGTCCACCGGGTGTTCGAGGCCATGGGGTATGGCGCGCTGGATGTGGTAGACACCCCGGTCGTCGGTGCCGGTAATGCCAAAGAAGCCGCAGCGCCGTTGCTGCGCAAGATCCTCAATATCAGCTGGCTGATCGGCCAGAGCGGTAGCCGGGTGCCTTCAGCACCGACGCCGCCGCGCACGATGGTGCAACGTCAAAGCCTGGTAGCCATTGGCTCTTCCGCTGGCGGGCCGGCGGCGCTGGAAGTCTTGCTCAAAGGCCTGCCAGTCAATTTTCCTGCTGCCGTTGTGCTGGTTCAGCACGTCGACCAGGTGTTCGCCTTCGGTATGGCCGAATGGCTGAGCAGTGCCTCCGGATTGACGGTGCGCCTGGCGCAAGAGGGTGAGCGACCGCAAAGCGGCACGGTGCTGCTGGCCGGCACCAACCACCATATTCGGCTGCTGAAGAACGGCACGCTGGCCTACACCGCCGAGCCGGTCAACGAGATCTATCGACCGTCGATCGACGTGTTTTTCGAGAGTGTGGCCAGCTACTGGAACGGCGATGCTGTCGGTGTATTGCTGACCGGCATGGGCCGCGATGGCGCTCAGGGGCTCAAGTTGATGCGTGAGCAAGGCTTCCTGACCATCGCTCAGGACCAGAACAGCAGTGCGGTGTATGGGATGCCGAAAGCGGCCGCTGCCATCGACGCCGCCGTGGAAATTCGCCCACTGGACAAAATTGCGCCACGATTGCTGGAGATATTCGCCAAATGACTGACAAAAGCAGCTGTCTTGGCCAGGTAGTAATTCAGGTGACCGTAGATGAATGATTTACAGCTCGACAATTTCAAAACCGATGAAAATGCCGCGATGGTGCTATTGGTCGATGACCAGGCAATGATCGGTGAAGCTGTGCGGCGCGGGCTGGCCAATGAAGAGAATATCGACTTCCACTTCTGTGCCGACCCGCATCAGGCCGTCGCCCAGGCGATCCGCATCAAGCCGACGGTGATCCTTCAGGACCTGGTCATGCCCGGTCTGGATGGGCTGACGCTGGTGCGCGAGTACCGCAACCATCCGGCGACCAAGGACATTCCGATCATCGTGCTGTCGACCAAGGAAGACCCCTTGATCAAAAGCGCGGCGTTTGCCGCAGGCGCCAACGATTACCTGGTCAAGTTGCCGGACAACATCGAACTGGTTGCACGTATCCGCTATCACTCTCGGTCTTACATGACCTTGCTGCAGCGCGATGAGGCGTATCGCGCGTTACGGGTCAGTCAGCAGCAGTTGCTTGATACCAATCTGGTGCTGCAGCGCTTGATGAACTCTGACGGCCTGACTGGCCTTTCCAATCGCCGACACTTCGATGAATACCTCGAGCTTGAGTGGAGGAAGGCCCAGCGCGACCAGACGCAATTGTCGCTGTTGATGATCGATGTGGATTACTTCAAGTCCTACAACGACAGCTTCGGCCACCTGGACGGTGATGAGGCCCTGCGCAAAGTCGCCACGGCCATTCGCGACGCCAGCAGCCGACCGTCGGACCTGCCGGCCCGCTACGGCGGCGAGGAATTCGTGCTGGTACTGCCCAACACCTCGCCGGGCGGCGCGCGGATGGTGGCCGAGAAACTGCGTCAGACGGTGGCTGCATTGCAGATTCCGCATACCTCTCCGGCCGAGGGCGCAAGCCTGACCATCAGCATCGGCCTGTCGACCATGACTCCACAGTCCGGCAGTAATTGCCGGCAACTGATCTCGGCAGCTGACAAAGGTTTGTACCTGGCGAAAAACAATGGGCGCAATCAGGTGGGGATTGAATGAAAT
>JAPLSD010000132.1 GCA_026398835.1 Pseudomonas sp. | reverse complement strand
TTGAGCTTCAAGGCCGGCACCGATGACCTGCGCGAAAGCCCGCTGGTAGAGCTGGCGGAAATGCTGATCGGCAAAGGCTACGACCTGAGCATCTACGACAGCAACGTCGAATACGCCCGCGTTCACGGTGCGAACAAGGACTACATCGAGTCGAAGATCCCTCACGTCTCGTCCTTGCTCAACTCGGACTTCGACGCAGTGATCGGCAACTCCGACGTGATCATCCTTGGCAACCGCGACGAGAAGTTCCGCGCGCTGGCCGAGAACGCCCCTGCCGGCAAACAGGTCGTCGACCTGGTTGGGTTCATGTCCAAAGCCACCAGCGTGAGTGGCCGGACTGAAGGCATCTGCTGGTAACAAGCGGTATCGGGAGGGTTTGCGGCGTTCACATTGCCAGCAAACCCGCTCCTACCTCCGTAGGAGCACAGCTTGCTGGGGGAGGGTTTGCGGCGTTCACATTGCCAGCAAACCCGCTCCTACCTCCGTAGGAGCACAGCTTGCTGGCGATGGCGCCCTCACAGTCGCCACAAATCCTCCTGGCTTTTTCGCCTGCCTTAACCCCATCGGGCCACCCTACTGGCTCGCCCGAGATCGAGACGGATGCAGATTATGCACAGGCTAAAGCACGGCCTACTTCAGGCCGCAGGTTGGCTGTTTTACCTAAGTTTATTGATGGGCATCGCTGCTGCGTTGCCTACGTCCACATTCGACTCCGAGTCGAAGGACTTCATCTTCCTGGTTGGCGCCGTGGGCATCTGGCGCTACTCCATGGGTGCCACGCACTTTCTGCGCGGCATGCTGTTTCTGTACGTGGTCTACCCGCACCTGCGGCGCAAAGTGCGCAAGCTCGGTAAAGCGGCTGACCCGTCCCACGTGTTCCTGATGGTCACCAGCTTTCGTATCGATGCGCTGACCACCGCTCAGGTCTACAGCTCGGTGATTCGCGAAGCCATGGAATGCGGCTTCCCGACCACCGTGGTCTGTTCACTGGTGGAAATGTCCGATGAGCTGCTGGTGAAAAGCCTTTGGGCAAAAATGAACCCGCCGGCTCATGTGAAGCTCGACTTCGTGCGCATTGCCGGTACCGGCAAACGTGACGGCCTGGCCTTCGGTTTCCGTGCCATCTCCCGCCACCTGCCGGATGACCGTGCAGTGGTTGCGGTGATCGATGGTGACACCGTGCTGGCCCCGGGCGTGGTACGTAAAACCGTGCCCTGGTTCCAGCTGTTCGGCAATGTCGGCGGCCTGACCACCAACGAGTTCTGCGAAGTGCGCGGCGGCTACATCATGAGCGAGTGGCACAAACTGCGCTTCGCCCAACGCCACATCAACATGTGTTCGATGGCGCTGTCCAAGCGCGTGCTGACCATGACCGGACGTATGTCGGTATTCCGCGCCACCGTGGTCACCGACCCGGACTTCATCGCCGACGTCGAAAGCGACTCACTGCAACACTGGCGTCTGGGCCGCTTCAAATTCCTCACCGGTGACGACAAGTCCAGCTGGTTCAGCTTGATGCGTCTGGGTTACGACACTTTCTACGTGCCGGACGCAGCGATCAACACCGTTGAACACCCGCCGGAAAAGAGCTTCATCAAAGCCAGTCGCAAGCTGATGTTCCGCTGGTACGGCAACAACCTGCGGCAGAACTCCCGGGCATTGGGTCTGGGCATGCGACGTCTGGGTTTGTTCACCAGCGTGGTGCTGTTCGACCAACGCGTGTCGATGTGGACCTCGCTGCTCGGACTGACCGTAGCGATCATCGCCAGCTTCAAATACGGCATGGCATTCATCCTGGTGTACCTGCTGTGGATCGGCATCACGCGGTTGATTCTGACCCTGTTGCTGTCCTGCTCGGGGCACAAGATCGGCCCGGCCTATCCAATGATTCTCTATTACAACCAGATCGTCGGCGCGCTGGTGAAAATCTACGTGTTCTTCCGCCTCGATCAACAGTCCTGGACTCGCCAGGACACCAAACTGACCCGTGATCTCGAAAGCGCACAACGTTGGTTCAATACCTGGTCGTCTCGGACCATGACCTTCGCCGCCGGCAGCGTGTTCGTCGCCGTGCTGCTGACGATGGTCTGACCTGCCTCGCCTGAATTAACTAGGAACTACATCGATGAACAGCCCAATGAATACCGCTATAAACACCAACGTGGTGCATGAGTCCGAAGCCCAGCGCCAACACGCCCGGGTCAAAATCCCGGCCAAGCTGCGCTTTGTCGACAGCACCGGCACAGCTCTGATCGCGCGGGTCGAAGACCTTTCCGCTGGTGGCCTTTGCTTCAACGCCGGGCCGCAAAAGCCCCTGACCGTCGGCACCGTACACAAGGGTCGTCTGCAATTCGTCATCGACAACCTGGGCCTGGCCATGGACGTCGAGTTGCAGGTCCGCTCTTACGACCGCCAGACCGGTCGTATCGGTTGCCAGTTCCAGAACCTGGACCAACAAGACATCTCGACCCTGCGCCACTTGATCACCTCGCACCTGAGCGGCGACATCGTCACCTTGGGCGAAGTACTCGCCACCCTGCAGCGCGATAACTTCACCAAGGCGCGCAAGGTCAAAGACGGTGGCAGCGGCATGACCGCCTTCGGTCGCCTGCGTGCAATGACCTTCAGCTTTGCAATTTTCCTCGTTGGCCTCGCAGCCTTCGGTTTCATCTTCAAGTCGGTGTACGGCATGTACTTCGTCAGCCACGCCCAGGCCGGTCTGGTCAGCGTGTCCGGCATGAATGTCACCATGCCCCGCGACGGTACTGTGCAAAGCCTGATCAAACCTGACGGCATCGCCGCCAAAGGCGCACCACTGGCGACCTTCAGCACCAGCATGCTCGACGTGCTCAAGGGCCATCTGGACGAAGACCAGTTGCAACCGGCCAAGGTTGAAGAACTGTTTGGCAAGCAAATGACCGGCACCCTGACCTCGCCGTGCGATTGCACCGTGGCCCAGCAATTGGTCGCCGACGGCCAGTACGCCAGCAAAGGTGACGTGATCTTCGAACTGGTCCCGAAGGGCAGCGAAGCCAACGTTGAAGCACGCTTCTCCTATCGCCAGTTCGGCGACGTGCGTCCGGGTACGTCCGTGAACTTCCAGATTGCCGGCGAAGACCAGATTCGCACCGGCAAGATCGTCAGCAGCACCAGCCTGAAAAGCAGCGATCTGTCGTCCGACATCCGCGTGCAAATCAAGCCTGATGCACCGCTGGACAGCTCCTTCGCCGGTCGCCCAGCGGAAGTGACCAGCAATCGCGGTCCATCCCTGAGCTGGCTGATCAACAAAGCCATGGCCGCTGGTCTTTAAGCGGAGGACATGCCTGTGACTAGCCT
>JAPLSD010000036.1 GCA_026398835.1 Pseudomonas sp. | reverse complement strand
TGAGAGCGGTGATCTGGCCTCCGCCTATGACACCTTGGCTCCGGCTTTGGCTCAGCGTCCCGGTGACGCCGCTTCTGTCTCTGCGCTTGCCCGGATGTACGCTGCCAACGGCAACAACGCCAAGGCATTCGAACTCTACAAACCGTTGTTGCAGCGTCAGCCAAATGACCCTCAAATCCTGTTGAACGCCGCCGATGCCGCTGTTCAGGCCCATGACAATGCCTTTGCGGAGCGGGCTCTGGATCAATTTCTCAAGCTCGAAACCTACGATCCGCAGTCGTTGACCGAGGCCGCACGGATTTACCGCAGCATGGGTAAGGTCAGTAAAGCGACCGAGCTGCTGCGTCAAGCCGTGGCCACAGAACAAACTGAACAAAAGCGCAGTCTGGCCGCCCAGGCCAACACCTTGAACGTGGCGCCCAACCCATTCGTGGGGTCGCCGGGCCAGCGAAATCAGGTGCGCAGGGTCGCCGTCGCCTTGATTCCTCCACCCGCTCAAGCAACGCTTGGCGCTACGACCAACGCTGTCGCCAGCGCAGATTCCCTGCCAACTGACGCTTACCCAAGTCAGACTCAACGCATGGTCGGCGCTGTCCCGAGCGCCGGCGACTATCGACAGCCAATGCCGGCAGGGCGCTTCGCAGGTCCGCAAGGTAACCCGTTTGCGCCTCAGCCACTGGCAGCGGTCGCTGCTGTTGATGAGGTCAGCTCCGCCCAGCGCGCGCTGGACAGCATTCTTCAGGAACGCAGCGGTTACGTGACCCAAGGCGTGACGATTCGCGGCAACAACAGTGAATCGGGCCTGAGCAAATTGACAGATGTCGAGACACCACTGGAAATCAATGTTCCAGCCGGCGATAACCGTTTGGCCGTGCGTGTCACGCCGGTGTCGCTGAATGCGGGCAGTGTTGGCAGCGACGCTGCGTCGCGTTTCGGCGGTGGCAACACTGCGTCGCAGGGCGTGGGGTCACAACACGATAGCGGTGTAGGCCTCGCTGTAGCGTTCGCGCGCCCCGACGAGGGCCTCAAGGCTGATATCGGCACCACCCCCATCGGTTTCAAATACAGCACCGTTGCCGGTGGCGTGAGTGTCGATCGGCCGTTGGCGGATAACTCCAATGTGCGCTACGGCGTCAACGTTTCGCGGCGTCCTGTGACCGACAGCCTGACCTCGTTCGCCGGTACCACTGACAAGCGCGACGGTCTGTCCTGGGGCGGCGTCACCGCAAACGGCGGCCGCGCTCAACTGAGCTATGACGACGCCGAAGT
>JAPLSD010000167.1 GCA_026398835.1 Pseudomonas sp. | reverse complement strand
GACCAGGAAGATCCCACAGCGCTTTCCATCTTGCTCGGTAAAGTACGCTGCCTCCGGCTTGATGCTTTCCAGGATGCGCTCAATGATCTCGCCCGTCTTCCCGGCTTTGACGAGGGAGTTGAAGGGTTCATTAGGGCACTCGACCGTCAGTAACATCTTCATCATTCAATCCTCTTTTCAACATGCTGCCCTGTAGCCAGATATTTGCCTCTGGCGCTCATGCCGCCTGACCTGCATTCAACCGTCCCGGCGGTCCGTGTCATTAAGAATAGCGAAGCGTGAGCTAACGCCCGTATTGGGTTACGAGCGGTCATGAAGCAATTTGAAGAGATCGAACTGGATAACGAGTCCGCCACATGGACATCGGGATCGGGAATCAATCCTGTCAGAAAATTTATCCACCGGGGAACAGGCTGAAAGGTTACCCGCTCTAGGATGAGCACAAGCCTGAAGCTTATGCCAGCCACCTTTCGAACTGGCATTACCCAAACAGTGGAGATTCACCGATGAAAACCCTTAAAGCTCTTTTGATCGTCAGCCTGATGAGTGCCTCTGTCGCTGCACTGGCCGAAGGCGGCGGTGACCGGGTCGTGGCGCAGATGGACGCCGCGCGCGACGTCTCGATGGCGCACTACCAGCAAGCCGAACATAAAGAGGCCGTAGCGACTGCACAGGCAGCGGCCAGCCACGATGTCGAGCGCTCGAACTGACAGTGAACCGCCCATCCATTGAACTGGGTCGCCATGCGCTTGCAGCGTCATGGGATGCAGTGGGGCAACGTCCGGAGCCGGAGGTGAATCGAGGGTTTGCTTGCCATGTGGCGGCAGGACTCGACGCGGTAACGGCGACAAACGTCTCGGGCTGAGGAGTATTCCCAACGGCCGGGACAATCGACATAAACAACCCGTTTTATCGACCATCAAAGCAGTCTGTAATCGAGGCTCAATAACGTATGACGCGCCCACTTTCGACCCCGGCAAACTACAGTATTGTGCTGGTTAATTATAAATCACTTGAGCTGACCAAAACGTGCCTGGAACTTCTGCGCGAGGGTTTGCAGGAGACTGGCGTTCCTGTTTTTGTAGTGGACAACTATTCGGACGATGCGAGCAGCGAATACCTGCGCACGCTGAATTGGATCAACCTGATTGAACGTGAAAGCACCACCCCTGAAGCAGGAAGCGTTGCTCACGGCCGGGCCTTGGATATGGCACTGGATCACGTTGAAACCGAGTATCTGTTTCTGTTGCACACCGATACTTTTATTTACGATCCGACTGTTTTTACCCTGATGATCAGCCAGTGCACTGGCCCACGCGAAGTGGCAGCTGTCGGATGCCTGGAACAGTTGAATCGAGG
>JAPLSD010000472.1 GCA_026398835.1 Pseudomonas sp. | reverse complement strand
GCTGAGCTTTTTCGAAGCCGCACGCTGGGCACCTTCGGCCTACAACTCGCAGCCTTGGCGTTTTCTCTACGCCCGTCGTGACACGCCGAACTGGGAGCGTTATCTGGGACTGCTGAATGAGTTCAACCGCAGCTGGGCACAACACGCCTCGGCGCTGGTGATCGTGATGTCGAAAACCACCTTCACGGCACCAGGCGCCGAAGAAGAAACGCCGGCGCTGTGGCACACCTTCGACACCGGCTCGGCCTGGGGTCATCTGGCGCTGCAAGCCAGCATTAGCGGCTGGCACACCCACGGTATGGCCGGTTTCGATCAGGAACTGACCCGCAAGGAGCTGAATATTCCTGAAGGCTACGCGCTGCACGCCGCCGTGGCGATCGGCAAGCTGGGAGACAAAGCGACCCTGGCCGAGTACCTGCAAGCCCGGGAAACCCCAAGCCCGCGCCGCCCGCTGAGCGAGTTGGCGGCTGAGGGTGATTTCAGCCTGTAAGCAAGTTATGAACGTTACGCTACAACCCTTGTGGCGAGGGGGCTTGCCCCCTCGCCACATTGAATCGCGGCGTACCTAGTAGCCCCGCTCGAAACTCACTTCGCCGCGCAACGCTGTATCGGCCTGATACGCTCGCAGATTCTCGACGAACAACTGCACCATCATCGACGGTGATGTAGGCGCCGAACTGTGGCCGGTCAGCAGCAAACCCCAAGCCGTCCAGAACGGGTGACGTTGCGGTAACGGCTCCTGACGGCAGACGTCGATCACCGCCCCCGCCAGATGCCCTTCCTTCAACGCTTCGACCAGATCCGCATCGACCACCGCCACACCGCGTCCAACGTTGATGAACAACCCGGTCGGTTTGAATTTCTTGAACAGTGCCGCGTCGTACAAATCATGGGTGTTGGGGGTATTGGGCAGCAGGTTGACCACGTAATCGACCTCTCCCACCAAACGCCCTAAATCCTCCAGCCCGGCGACTTCGATAAACGGCGCCTGCTCACGCGCTTGGCTGGCAATGCCGTACAACTCGACACCAAACGGCAACAGGAACTGCGCAACGCTCTGGCCGATGTCCCCGGTGCCGACGATCAACACCTTGCGTCCGGCCAGGCTCTGGCCCAAGCGGTTGTCCCACTTGCGCTCGACCTGACTGACCAGCCGCGCCAGTACTTCGCGTTCGTGGCCGAGCATGTAGGTCAGCACGTACTCGGCCATGACCTGACCGAAAATACCCACCGCCCGAGTCAGACGGTAATGCCGAGGCAAACCTTCGGCGAGCAACGGAGTGATCCCGGCCCAGGTGGATTGCAACCAATGAGGTTCGTGCCCCTGACGCAGCAGAGTCGCCAGCAGGTCCGGCTGACCAAGCCAGATCGGGCAATCCGCGGCAAAGCTCGCCAGCTCGGCGGAGTCGCCGCTGGTGAGTACTTCCAGGTCAGGAGCGGCCTGACGCAACAATTGAGCGTAAAGAGCGTGGTCGTGCTCAGCAATTAGAACGCGCATGGTTCAAACCTTTCAAAAACAGTGCAAGTGGTCGTCGACGGAGTCTTCCCCCATCGTTAACGGCTACCGCCAGATTATTCAGTTCCAATTGTAAGAGTGCTCTGGACAGAGCACCCGGATCAGTCCGTCAGAGCGGATCATTACGTCGTAGCAGCTCTTCGGGCAAATGTTCGATGTATTCGTCTTCGGCCGGTGGCATTTGCAGGTGATAGCCCTGCTTCTCGAGGTTCTCCAACACCACGTTAATGTCCTCGCGAGACAATTTGCGCTCCGGGCTGAGTACCAGATCGAAGGCGTGGTGCGGTTTGCCGAAGGCGGCCAGCAGCGGTTCCGGGACGCGCTCCAGTGCATCGCTTTTCAGCACATAGAGGTACATCTCGTTTTTCTTCAGGCTTCGGTAGATGGAACAAATACGTTTCAAGGCTGTTCTCCGGCGGTGGCCAGGCTGTCGAGCAGCGCCTGGCCCATCAATTCGCGGCGCCAGCCACGCAATGAATCAGGCAATTGGTAAGGACCCTCAGGGAAGCCGCTTTTGAGCAGGGCTTCCAGGGTTTTCTTGCGAAGCATTAATTCCGGCGCCATATCCAGGCGTTCAGCCTCAGCCTGACCGAGCGCCCGCAAACGCTTGATCAGCATCGCAGCCTCGACTGGCAATGGCTCAGGCACCGCAGGCGGCCATTGATCTGGCGATACACTGCCAGCCTGCTTGATCAGATCAAGCAGAAACTCGCCGTCCTGACGCACGGTACGCGGGTGCATGTCTTCGATTTTTGCCAGTGCCGCGAGGTTGTCCGGCTGAGTCCGGGCCAATGGCCACAACGAGTGCTCACGGACAATCCGGTTACGCGGCAGGTCGCGGGCACGGGCTTCACGCTCGCGCCAGGCACAGAGTTCACGCAACACAACTAACTGAGCGCGGGAGAGTTTCCAGGCCAGCTTGGCCTCGCGATAGACCTCATACGGGTCAACTTCGCGGCGCAGGTTGGCCACCAGCTCAGCACCGTCATCCAACACCCAGGCGTACTTGTCATCAGACAGTTTCGGACGCAGCCGAATGTAAACCTCAGCCAGATGCAGAGCATCTTCGGCAGCGTAGCTGATTTGGGTCTCGGACAACGGGCGTTGCAGCCAATCCGAACGCGTCTCGCCCTTGGGCAGATCAATGCCTAGTACTTCCTGGACCAGGCGCGAGTAGCCCATGGAGAAGCCCAGGTTCAGGTAGGCAGCGGCCAATTGCGTATCGAACAACGGCGCTGGCAGACTGCCAGTCAGACGCAGTAATACTTCCAGATCTTCGCTGCAGGCGTGTAGGACCTTGATCACCGCCGGATTTTCCAGCAATGCGGCCAGCGGCTGCCAATTGTCGATGGTCAAAGGGTCAATCAGGTAAGCGCGTACGCCATCGCCAATCTGCAGGAGCCCGGCGATCGGATAAAAAGTGTCGACCCGCATGAATTCGGTGTCGAGGGCAACGAATGGCAGCTGCTGCCACTCGGCGCAAAACTGACCGAGGCTATCGTTGTCGCGAATCCAGTGAATATCGATGGCCACACGGCTCTCCCTTGAAGAATGGCGCGCAGTATATATCGCCCCCGGCGATTTCCGAGCATCCAGAGCACAAGAGCTTGAGCGAAAATACCCGCCGGGCTATTCAG
>JAPLSD010000327.1 GCA_026398835.1 Pseudomonas sp. | reverse complement strand
GCGCCAATCGGTGCGCCTTCGGGAACCGTGCCTTGGGCTGGATGGAAAACCTGTTCCGGTTCGGAGTCGTTCGCCGCCTGCAGCAATTGCTTGCCGTCACGACTCAGCTCGCTGCCGGAGCCGCCATAAAAGTCGATCTTCCAGGCGCCGGATTTTTCACCCAGCAGCTTGCCATCGACTTTTTCAAAGCCATTGGTGTATCGCGCCTGACCGGCTTTGGTATTGATGTCCCATTCCAGATTTGGACCGTAGGCCTGGAGGGCTTCACGCAAGGGACCGCCTTTGGCAGCGGCATCGATTGCTACCTGGTTGATCCAGGTGCCACTGATGTCGCGGTCGGCGGGATCGCTGGCACAGCCGCCGAGAAAAATGGCAAGCAAAGAGAGAGCAAGCGCTTTGCGCATGACGGATTCCTTTCAAAACGGAATTGGCGCAGCGCGGCGGCTGCGCCAGGACGTGTGACCAGTTACTCGATGACGAGAATGGCGTCCATCTCAACCTGCGAGCCTTTTGGCAGTGCAGCGACACCGATGGCGGCGCGGGCAGGGTAAGGCTGGTCGAAATATTTGCCCATGATCTCGTTGACCTTGGCGAAGTGGCTCAGGTCGGTGAGGAAGATGTTCAGTTTGACGATGTCTTTGAACGAACCGCCGGCAGCTTCAGCCACGGCTTTGAGGTTCTCGAAAACCTGAACGGTCTGGGCTTCGAAGCCTTCGACCAGTTCCATGGTTTTTGGGTCCAGAGGGATTTGACCGGACATGTAGACAGTGTTGCCAGCCTTGATTGCCTGGGAATAAGTACCGATGGCGGCAGGTGCTTTATCGCTAGTGATAACAGTCTTGGTCATGAATGACTCCTTGTAATGGGCTGGGCTATTTGGGCGAGCTATGCACGCATGCGGGTGATGCGGGTGACCCCGGTCAGAGCACGCAGTTTCTTGATCACGCGGGCCAGATGCACTCGGTCGTGCACGCTGACCACCAGTTGGACCACGCTGATGCGACCATCGCGTTCATCCATGCTGATTTTTTCGATATTGCCATCGGCCGCGTTGACACTGCTGGCCAGCAGGGCGATCAGGCCGCGCTGGTGTTCCAGCTCGACACGCAGTTCGACGTTGAACTCGCCGGTGACATCCTTGGCCCAGGAGAGCTGGATGCATTTTTCCGGGTTGTGGCGGATTTCGCTGATGTTGCGGCAGTTGTCCAGGTGCACCACCATCCCTTTGCCTGCGGACAGGTGGCCGACAATCGGGTCGCCAGGGATCGGTGTGCAACATTTGGCGTAACTGAGGACCAGGCCTTCGGTACCGCGAATCGCCAGAGGGCCTTCGGCGCTCGGTAGCTGTTCACCTTCGCCGAGCAGGCGACGGGCGACGACATAGGCCATGCGATTGCCCAGGCCGATGTCTTCCAGCAGGTCTTCGATTACCTCGAGGCGGTACTCGTTGAGCATCAACTGGATGCGCTCGGCCGGGACTTTTTCCAGCGAGCTGTCGAAACCGTTGAGCACCTTGTTCAGCAGGCGTTCGCCGAGGCTGATGGACTCGGAACGGCGTTGCAGTTTCAGCGCGTGACGAATATGCGTGCGGGCCTTGCCGGTGACCACGAAGTTGAGCCAGGCCGGGTTTGGTCGCGCGCCCGGAGCACTGACGATCTCCACGGTCGAGCCGCTTTGCAGGGGTTCGGACAGTGGCGCCAGGCGACGGTTGATCCGGCAGGCGATGCAGCTGTTGCCGACGTCAGTGTGTACCGCATAGGCGAAGTCGACCGCGGTGGAGCCTTTGGGCAGCTCCATGATCCGGCCTTTGGGCGTGAAGACGTAGACCTCGTCCGGGAACAGGTCGATCTTCACGCTTTCAATAAATTCGAGGGAGTTGCCGGCGCGTTGCTGCATTTCCAGCACGCCCTTGACCCATTGCCGAGCGCGGGCATGAGTGCCTTTGGGCTGCTCGTCGCCAGTGGATTTGTACAGCCAGTGGGCGGCAATGCCGTTGTTGGCCATCTCTTCCATTTCACGGGTGCGGATCTGGATCTCGATCGGTACGCCGTGCATGCCGAACAGCGTGGTATGCAGCGACTGATAGCCGTTGGCTTTAGGGATCGCGATGTAATCCTTGAAGCGCCCCGGCAGCGGTTTGTACAAATTATGTACAGCGCCGAGCACTCGGTAGCAGGTATCGACCTTGTCGACGATGATGCGGAACGCGTAGACGTCTTCGATCTTGTTGACGATTTCCTTGCGATTGCCCCGGGCGCGTTTGACCGCCTGGTAGATCCGCGCGGAACGCATCGGGTGCATGGCCTTGAAGCCGAGGTCTTCGAACTCTATGCGGATGCTGTGCATGCCCAGGCGGTTAGCGATGGGCGCATAGATTTCCAGGGTTTCCTTGGCAATCCGCCGGCGTTTTTCGCCGGACAGCACTTCTAGGGTCCGCATGTTGTGCAGGCGGTCGGCCAGCTTGACCAGGATCACGCGAATGTCGCGGGCCATGGCCATGGCCATTTTCTGGAAGTTTTCGGCTTGGGCTTCGGCTTTGGTCTCGAAGTTCATCTGGGTCAGTTTGCTGACCCCATCGACCAGTTCGGCCACGGTTTCACCGAACTGCGCCGAGAGCGCTTCCTTGGCAATACCGGTGTCTTCAATCACGTCATGCAGCATGGCCGCCATCAGGCTCTGATGGTCCATATGCATGTCGGCAAGAATATTCGCGACCGCTAAAGGGTGCGTGACGTACGCCTCACCGCTACGGCGGCGTTGGCCGTCGTGGGCTTGTTCGGCGTAGAAGTACGCTCGGCGAACCAGGTTGACCTGGTCCGTGCCGAGATAGGTCGATAAGCGATCGGCGAGGGCGTCTATGCTCGGCATGATGACTCCTGCCGATGGCTGTGACCCTGCGCCGTGCTACGTCGACCAGGCATAGGCTTAGACGGCCTCGTTGGACTCGTCCTCGAACGCCGCGAACAGCGGTTCGTCTTCAACGATTTCTGCTTCAGCGATGACTTCATAGCTCATCAGGCCTGCTGCGATTTCACGCAACGCCATGACTGTAGGTTTGTCGTTTTCCCAGGCCAGCTTTGGCTCTTTGCCGCCGGTCGCCAATTGACGAGCACGTTTGGTAGAGAGCATGACCAGCTCAAAGCGGTTAGCCACGTGATCTAGGCAGTCTTCAACGGTTACGCGGGCCATGGTATTCCTCGTAGCAAATGCAATATGCGCGCTGCCCGGATGGGCGAGCGGACTCAACAGTTTAAAAAATCACCAGCGTTTAGGGAAGCGCTGATTTTCCGCCAAACCCTCCAACGCGCTACAAGCACCAATGTAAAGCCCTTGCAGCGGTTTTGGGAAGTGCTCTTTAGCCCAGCAGTTCAGCCAGTAATTTGCCGAAACGTTGTTGCTGGCGCTTTTGATGGAGCTGGTTGGCCCGGAAAATCGCTTTCAGATCGTCCAGTGCAGTGGCGAAGTCATCGTTGATGATCAGGTAGTCGTAATCGACGTAATGACTCATTTCGCTGACTGCTTCGCGCATCCGGCCCTCGATGATTTCATCGCTGTCCTGGCCACGGTTGGTCAGGCGTTGACGCAAGGCCTGCTGGGACGGCGGCAGAATGAAGATCGAACGAGCCTGGGGCATCAACTTGCGCACTTGCTCCGCACCTTGCCAGTCGATTTCCAGAATCAGGTCATGGCCTTCATCCAGGGTCTGCTGCAAATGGCTCTGCGAAGTGCCATAGAGGTTGCCGAACACTTCGGCTCGCTCAAGGAAATCACCATGCTCGATCATCCGCACGAACTCGGCGCGGTCGACGAAGTTGTAGTTCACCCCGTCGACTTCACCTGGACGCATGGCGCGGGTGGTGTGGGAAACCGACACGCGGATTTGCGGCTGCGCGTCGATCAGGGCCTTGACCAGGCTGGTCTTGCCCGCGCCTGAGGGGGCGGAAATGATGTAGAGGGTGCCAGTGCTGTGGGTCATGTCGGGGGAGCCTTACTCAATATTCTGCACTTGTTCGCGCATCTGCTCGATCAACACCTTGAGGTTGACCGCAGCCTGAGTGCTGCGCGGGTCGAAGGCTTTGGAGCCTAGTGTATTGGCTTCGCGGTTGAGCTCTTGCATCAGGAAGTCCAGGCGCCGACCGGCGGCGCCGCCGGATTTGAGTACGCGGCGAACTTCGATGATGTGGGTGCTCAGTCGATCCAGTTCTTCAGCCACATCGCTCTTTTGCGCGAGCATGACCATTTCCTGTTCCAAGCGCTGCGGGTCCAGCTCGGCCTTCATGTCGGCGAAGCGGTCGAGGACTTTCTGACGCTGGGTCGCGAGCATTTGCGGGACCAGCTCACGCAGGGTCACCACATCTTCTTCTATAGAACTCAGGCGCTCATTGATCAGGCGGGCCAGCTCCGCGCCTTCGCGCTCGCGGCCGCTCTTGAGCTCTTTTAATCCCTGATTGAACAGGGTCAGGGCTTCGGCGTTCAGTGCTTGCGGGTCGGTCGCGTCGGCCACCAGTACGCCCGGCCAGGCCAGTACTTCCAGTGGGTTCAGGGCTGCAGGATGTTTGATCAGGCTGGCCACGGTCTCTGCAGCAGCGACAAGCTGCGCGGCGCGTTCGCGATCAACCTGCAACGGCTTGCCCGTGGTTTCTTCGGTGAAACGCAGGGTGCATTCGAGTTTTCCGCGGGACAAGCCCTGACGCAGTGCTTCGCGTACAGCACCTTCGAGGTCGCGAAAAGACTCCGGCAGACGCAGGTGCGGTTCCAGGTAGCGGCTGTTGACCGAGCGCAACTCCCAGCTCAGGGTGCCTTGGGCGCCGGCTTTTTCGACGCGGGCGAAGGCGGTCATGCTGTGCACCATGGAGGTACCTCGCGATTCGGACCTGCTGCAAACCCAAGGGGTTTCAACGGGCCTGATGGATAAATTAAAGCCGACAGGCTGCAAAGGCGCAGGATTGTAACGCAGTGCAGTGAATGCTCCCAAACTGTGCGTGTGACAAAGGGCTGCAGTTGGTCGGCGGTCGGCGCCAGAGCCTTGTTCAGAGCCATCGGTCGCGGCGCAGTTTTTTTAGAAGTGCCCAGTCGGCGCTGCGGGCTCTATAATGCTCGGCAGATTTCCGTCCCCGTACAGGTGTTCCCCTATGAAACGTCCAAGTGGTCGCGCCGCCGATCAGCTCCGCTCGATCCGCATCACCCGCAACTACACCAAACACGCCGAGGGATCTGTACTGGTCGAGTTTGGTGATACCAAAGTGATTTGTACGGTCAGCGTCGAAAACGGTGTGCCGCGCTTCCTGAAAGGCCAGGGCCAGGGTTGGTTGACGGCTGAATACGGCATGCTGCCGCGCGCCACTGGCGAGCGTAACCAGCGTGAGGCGAGCCGTGGCAAACAAGGTGGTCGTACGCTCGAGATCCAGCGTTTGATCGGTCGTTCCCTGCGCGCTGCGCTGGACATGTCCAAGCTGGGCGATGTCACCTTGTTCGTCGATTGCGATGTGATCCAGGCCGATGGCGGCAC
>JAPLSD010000138.1 GCA_026398835.1 Pseudomonas sp. | reverse complement strand
TTTGTCGGTCGCGGCTGGTAAACCAGTGGGCGTACGGATTCGCAGCCTGAGTGATGTCCAGGCCGAAGGTGTGGCCGGGTTGCCGGGTGTCTGCATCGACGAACTGGATGTCAGCGTCAGCGATTACGAGCAGCCGCGTCCGGAGTTGCTGCGTTGCGATGATTCGCGAGTGATCGAGGAGAGCGTGCACAGCCATCTGCTCAAATCCAATTGCCCGGTGACCGGCCAGCCGGATTGGGGCAGCGTCGCCGTGGAGTATCGCGGCGCCGCATTGGATCACGCCAGTTTGCTGGCCTATCTGGTGAGCTTCCGTCAGCACGCGGACTTCCACGAACAGTGCGTGGAGCGGATCTTCCTCGACCTGCAACGCCTGCTCAAACCGGAGAAGCTCACGGTCTATGCGCGTTACGTGCGTCGTGGCGGTCTGGATATCAATCCGTACCGCAGCACTGAAGCGGTGGAATTGCCGAACCTCAGATTGGTTCGCCAATAAATATCTAGAGTGGGAGCGGGCTTGCTGTACCGCACTCACAAATGAAAAAGCCCCGCTTTAAAAGGCGGGGCTTTTTTGTATCTCGGGTGTTTATATCCCGATATTGCCCAAGGTCTGCACGATGTTTCGCAGCGTTGCAGCAATGGCGGGGTGTTCGAGTTCGAAGCGTTCTACGGCAAGGTTGACGCCGTCAGCCAGGCTGGAGTCCTGAGTCTTACTCTCAAGTTCAAGTTCAAGCTCAATCTGTTGCATCAGATCCTGCAGATTGGCACGTTCTGCTTCCGAAAGCGGTGGGTTTTGCTCCAATTGCTCGCGCAGGGTATTGAGCTGTTCTTGCAGTTCGCGGGCAGGCATGGCGTTCTCCCTTTATTGATAGGCACAGGCATGGACCGCTGCAGCAGACTAAAGGTCCATACCTAGACCTTAGAGTAATCCACTCCATCGTCGTGTGCATGATCTCGATCAAATCAGGGCTTTTCACCCTTGAGTCGCCGTAGGCCGATGTCTGCCAGGCAGGTTGTGAGTTCGCCCAAGTGATCGATCACCGAATGCACGCCGAGGCCAAACAGTTGCAGCGTCGCCTTGCCGCGTTTGCGCTCGCGCTCTTGCTGGCTCAACGCCTGCCATTCGCTTGGGGCTAACCCACACAACGAACCGCAGGATGCCAGCCCGATAGTCCAGAGCCCGGCGTTGAGGCCCGATTGCAGCAAGCGCGGTTCACCGCTGACCAGCACGCAGCCATCCAGGCGACTGACATTCAGTGCCATCAGCGCCTGCCAGCAGGCGTTCGGAGCAGGCCATTGGCTGGCTGTTTCGGTGTTGGTGGGTTTGATCCAGTCCGGCAGTGATGCCGCGAGGGAGTGGCTGACCCCGTGCGGCAGCTCGTCCAGCCAGGCGCAAGGGATGCCCTGGCGTTGCAAACTGTGCAGAATGTCCAGCGCGCCCGGGGTGGTATTGGCGGGCTCGTGGGGGAGCTTATCGACGCCGTGCTGGTGCGTTCGGGCGCCGAAATCGACCAGGCAGCCACTGAGGCCGAAGAGTACGGCGGTCAGGGCCGGAGCGGCTACGGGTAAGGCTTCAGCGTGCGGCATATCAACATCCCTGAAATAGCATCACAGGCTAGCTGTGACCCATGACAGATGGGTGACACCTGTATAACACTTGTATAAATGGCGAAGCCGAGCCCGCGCTGAAGCGTTTCTCTGAATGCTGCGTAATAAAGCCGATCCGTCTTATACTAGCCCGCATACCACCAGGGCATAGTCCCTGTGACAGAACATCCAAGGAGTTTTTGCTATGCGCTGGAGTAATCGTCTAGCTCAACTATGTGTGTGTGCCAGCGTCTTGCTGGTTCCGTTTGTCGCTCAGGCAGCAACGGAAGAAGATCCTTGGGAGAGCATTAACCGGCCGATTTTCCGGTTCAACGACCTGCTCGATACCTATGCTCTGAAACCCTTGGCGAAGGGCTATCAGGCGATCACGCCGCAGTTCCTTGAAGATGGCATCCACAACATGTTCCGCAACATCGGCGACGTTGGCAATCTGGCCAACGACGTCTTGCAGGCCAAGCCTCACGCCGCTGGCGTCGACACTGCACGTTTGTTGATGAACACCACGCTCGGCGTGGCCGGGTTCTTCGATGTGGGCACCAAAATGGGCCTGCAGCGCAACGATGAAGACTTCGGTCAGACCCTTGGCCACTGGGGCGTGCGCAGTGGTCCGTATGTGATGCTGCCGTTCTTTGGCCCAAGTACGCTGCGTGATGCGCCTTCCAAGTACGTGGACAGCTACACTGAACCCTACCGTTACATGAACGACATTCCGGCGCGTAATATGGCCATCGGCATGGATGTGATCGATACCCGTGCCAGCCTGTTGTCGGCGGAGAAACTGGTCAGCGGCGACAAGTACACGTTCATTCGTAATGCCTATCTGCAGAACCGCGAGTTCAAAGTCAAAGACGGCAAGGTCGAAGACGACTTTTAAACCTGACGCTGCAACAACGAAGGCGGCCAATTGGCCGCCTTCTGCGTTTGTGTCCGGGATTAATTCATTTTCAGTATTGTAAGCCCAAGTTTCTGACTGCCACCGTCATCTTCTCTAACCCAGACGACCTCGGTCTCGGCTTCCAGGCCTTTGAGCGCGGTATGTTCGGAGTCTATGCGTACGCTGAGCGTGTCGCCCACCTTGAATGAGCGCTGAGCCTGGACCTGCATGCCACTGCTGGAAAGGTCCACACAGACGGCTGGAATCACCTGCCCGGTGTGAATCAGCGTGACCTCGGCATCCACCCGCTGCGGATGTAATCGCGCTTTTCGTTGTAGTCACGATCATTTTGACGCATGGGTTCTATCCTTCGATTCTGTTACGGTTTTGCCCGTTTTTATAACTCCCGGTGATTTGCGGTGTAAAGACGTCAAGCGACCATCGGCATGAGCTTGAAACGCCCCGCGGATGGGAGTACCGTCTGCGCCTTAGAAGGGCACCTCTGAATAACGCGCGAATAGGGCAATAGCTCCAAAGGCTGCGACTCAGAGAGGCTAGAAAGCGAATCCAGTAGTGTGAGCTCTGCCAACATCCAGCTCACCTACGCCAACCTAATTCTGGCGCCGTTTGCCCACATGCAAAAAACCAGTGCCACGTTGCTGATAATCGATGACGACGAAGTAGTGCGCGCGAGCCTCGCGGCCTATTTGGAAGACAGTGGATTCAGCGTCCTTCAGGCCAGCAATGGCCAGCAAGGTCTTAAGGTATTCGAGCAAGCAAAGCCCGACTTGGTGATCTGCGATCTGCGCATGCCGCAGATGGGCGGACTCGAGCTGATTCGTCAGGTGACCGAGCTTGCTCCGCAAACGCCAGTGATCGTTGTCTCGGGCGCCGGCGTCATGAACGACGCTGTCGAGGCCTTGCGCCTCGGTGCCGCGGATTACCTGATCAAACCCCTGGAAGATCTGGCTGTGCTCGAGCACTCCGTGCGCCGGGCCCTGGATCGTGCGCGTCTGCTGCTGGAGAACCAGCGCTACCGCGAGAAGCTGGAAACCGCTAACCGCGAGCTTGAAGCCAGCCTGAACCTGCTTCAGGAAGACCAGAACGCCGGGCGTCAGGTGCAGATGAACATGCTGCCGGTCAGTCCCTGGACGATCGATGAGTTTAAGTTCGCGCACCAAATCATTCCGTCTTTGTACCTTTCCGGTGATTTCGTTGACTATTTTCGGGTCGACGAGCGTCGGGTAGCGTTTTATCTGGCCGATGTTTCCGGTCATGGCGCGTCTTCGGCATTCGTCACGGTGCTGTTGAAATTCATGACCACGCGGTTGTTGTTCGAGTCCAAGCGCAATGGCACTTTGCCGGAATTCAAGCCTTCGGAAGTCCTTGGGCATATCAACCGTGGCCTGATCAGTTGTAAGCTGGGCAAACATGTCACGATGGTCGGTGGAGTCATCGACGAGGAGACGGGTTTGTTGACCTATAGCATTGGCGGTCACCTGCCATTGCCTGTGTTGTACACCCCAAACAGTGTTCGCTATCTGGAAGGGCGTGGTCTGCCGGTGGGCTTGTTCAATGAAGCCACCTACGAAGATCACGTAATGGAATTGCCGCCGACATTCAGTCTGACGCTAATGTCTGACGGCATTCTGGACCTTTTGCCCGAGCAGACACTCAAAGAGAAAGAGGCCGCCTTACCTGAAAGGGTTAGAACGGCGGGCGGCAGCCTGGATGGTCTGCGGCAGGTTTTTGGATTGGCCACGCTAGGGGAGATGCCGGATGATATCGCCCTGTTGGTGTTGAGCAGGAATCTTTAATGAGTACCGGTAGAATCCAGTTCGCCGAGCAGGACGGCACCTTCGTCCTGAAGTTCGTCGGTGAAGTACGCCTGACCCTATGTTCGGCGTTGGATGCGACTATTGAGAAGATCTTCACCTCGCTGAATTTTTCAGCGATCGTGATCGATCTGACCGAAACCCGCAGCATTGACAGCACAACACTTGGCTTGCTGGCCAAATTGTCGATCCTTTCGCGGCAGAAGGTCGGCCTGTTGCCGACTGTCGTCACCACCCACGAAGACATCACCCGGCTCTTGCAGTCGATGGGCTTCGATCAGGTGTTCAACATCGTTGATCGTCCGATCCCTTGCCCGGAAAGCCTCACCGACCTGCCATCCCAGGATCAGTCGGAAGAAGTGGTGCGGATCAAAGTGCTCGAAGCGCACAAGATCCTCATGGGCCTGAACGACTCCAATCGCGAAGCTTTTCACGATCTGGTGAACGCCCTGGAGCGTCACTGATCGCAGCAAGCTTCAGCGCATAAAAAAGGGCGAACCCGCAAGGGTTCGCCCTTTTTGCATCTGCCGGCTCTGATCAGAGCTTGGCGGACAGCAGCGCTTCGAGTTTTTCCTGGTCACGAGCGAACTGACGAATACCTTCGGCAAGCTTCTCGGTGGCCATGGCGTCCTCATTGGAGGCCCAGCGGAACTGGCTCTCGGTCAGGCTCTGACGAGGTTCGCCAGCGTGGCCTGGCGCCAGTTTGCGCTCGAGCTTGCCAGTGTCGGCAGCGAGTTTCTCCAGCAGGTCAGGGCTGATGGTCAGGCGATCACAACCGGCCAACTGCTCGATCTGGTTCAGATTGCGGAAGCTGGCGCCCATGACTACGGTCTTGTAGTCATTGGACTTGTAGTAGTTGTAGATGCGAGTGACCGACTGCACGCCCGGATCATCGGAGCCTGTGTAGTCGCTACCGTTGGCCTTCTTGTACCAGTCGTAAATCCGGCCCACGAACGGCGAAATCAGGAATACCCCGGCATCGGCACAGGCAATCGCCTGGGCGAACGAGAACAGCAGGGTCAGGTTGGTCTGGATGCCTTCGCGCTCCAGTTGCTCGGCGGCACGGATGCCTTCCCAGGTGGAAGCGACCTTGATCAGTACGCGTTCACGGCCAATACCGGCCTTGTCATACA
>JAPLSD010000046.1 GCA_026398835.1 Pseudomonas sp. | reverse complement strand
GACTTTTCTTCGTTTAAGTTAGCTATCTCTAATTGTCTTGAGATGTCTCATACTACTCACAAACGAGAATTAGATTCCTTATTAACTTTGCGCTTTCAGTCTTTTAAAAACATTAAGTCTATTCCCTGTTAAGGTATAGCATATCAGTGCCTAGACGAGAATGAAATAGCCCTGACTGCAATAATGATGAAATCACTTTAGGCGAAGTAACTAAAAAGGAACTCAAAGATGTTTACAGCTTACATATGGTAGGAAGGGCAAAACCAGCAAGAGCGATCTATGACTCATTGTTATCGCAGTCTCATTTAGGTAAGTGTCCATTTTGTGGCTTTGGTCAAGCCTCTACTTTAGATCATTACCTGCCTAAAGCTAAATATCCTCAATTCTCGGTTCTCCCATTTAATTTAGTACCATCCTGTAAAGATTGTAATACAGGTAAAAGCACGGCAATTGCGACTACAGCAGAAGGGCAAAGCCTGCATCCCTATTTTGATCATCAGAATTTTATTGATGATCAATGGCTCTATGCAAAAGTAAGAGAAACTAAGCCTGCGACTATTTACTTTTTTGTTAAAGCTCCAGAGCAATGGGACGATATATCCAAGGAAAGAGTTAAGGCGCACTTTAACGCCTTTAAGTTGAATTCACGATATTCGGTGGAGGCGGGCAATGAGTTGGTTTCCTTGAGAGATGTCTTAGTCAACTATTGTCAGTTATTCGGTTCAGAGTGGGTAAGAAAACATTTAGAGATAGAAGCTAACTCCTCTGCTAGTCAGCATAGTAACTCTTGGAAAACAGCTATGTTACAGGCACTTGTAGCAAGTGATTGGTATTGTGATGGTGGCTTTCAATAATAGATAGTTGGCTTAGTTTTTGAGTTTTGATAAGTTCTAGGCGATCGCAAAGACCAATAATTACTAAGCGATCGCCTAAAAATTACGACTAACAATAATAGCGATCGCCTTTAAGACAACAGTCCGGACAGTTTTTAACGTAGGTAGTGGCGAAGAAAGCTATCCAAAGCTTAAAGTACAGTCATACAAAAAACAGAGACTGTGCAATGGATAGCCTACAGAATATTCTAACGGACGCACTGACCACAGTGGGTC
>JAPLSD010000576.1 GCA_026398835.1 Pseudomonas sp. | reverse complement strand
GACCAGTGTGGTCTCCACCGACAAGGTCTACGCCTACTTCGACGCCGACGAGCGCGTGTACCTCAAGTACACCCAGCTGGAGCGCCAGGGCCAACGCGGTCAAACCACCCCGGTCTACCTCGGTCTGTCCAATGAAGACGGCAACCCGCACCAGGGTCAGATGAACTTCGTCGACAACCAGGTCAACCCGAAAACCGGCACCATCCGTGGTCGCGCCGTCTTCGACAACAGCAAAGGCGAATTCACCCCTGGCTTGTATGCCCGCCTGAAACTGGTCGGCAGCGGTACCTACTCCGCCGTGCTGATCAACGATGAAGCGGTCGGTACTGACCTGGGCAAGAAGTTCGTGCTGGTGATGGAAGCTGACAACAAGTCGGCCTATCGCGCGGTCGAGTTGGGTCCGAAAATCGAAGGCTTGCGCATCGTGCGCAGCGGCCTGAACAAAGACGACACCATCATCGTCAAGGGCTTGCAGCGGGTGCGTCCGGGTTCACCGGTCGCCCCTGAAGTGATCCCGATGGCCAGCAAAGAAACCCTCGCCGCTTTGGCGCAACAACGACAAGCACTGGACGCCAGCAACCTGCCCCAAGTCGCGCCCGCCAAGAGCGCAGCTGGAGCAGCGGTGAAACTGGCCAGTGCTGCGACTCCACGCGGTTAAGGGACGACAACTCCGATGAATTTTTCCCAATTCTTCATTTCACGGCCAATCTTCGCAGCGGTGCTTTCGCTGCTGATCCTGATCGCTGGCGCCATCTCGCTGTTCCAGTTGCCGATCAGCGAATACCCGGAAGTGGTACCGCCGACCGTTGTGGTCCGCGCCAACTTCCCGGGTGCCAACCCTAAAGTCATCGGTGAAACCGTGGCGGCTCCGCTGGAGCAAGCCATCACCGGCGTCGAGAACATGCTGTACATGTCCTCGCAGTCCACCGCTGACGGCAAGATCACCCTGACCATCACCTTCGCCCTGGGCACCGATCTGGATAACGCCCAGGTCCAGGTGCAGAACCGCGTCACCCGCTCCGAGCCCAAGCTGCCCGCAGAAGTGACCCGGATCGGTATCACGGTGGACAAGGCATCACCCGACCTGACCATGGTTGTGCACTTGACCTCGCCGGACAAACGCTACGACATGCTCTACCTGTCCAACTATGCCCTGCTCAACATCAAGGATGAGCTGGCGCGTCTGGGTGGCGTCGGCGACGTGCAACTGTTCGGTATGGGCGACTACTCGCTACGGGTCTGGCTCGATCCGAACAAGACCGCTTCGCGTAACCTGACCGCAACCGATGTGGTCACTGCCATCCGCGAGCAAAACCGTCAGGTCGCTGCCGGTGCACTGGGTACGCCGCCGGCACCGAACGCCACCGCATTCCAGCTGTCAATCAACACCCAAGGTCGCCTGGTCACCGAGGAAGAGTTCGAGAACATCATCATTCGCGCAGGCGACAATGGTGAAATCACTCGTCTGAAAGACATCGCTCGCGTTGAACTGGGCTCCAGTCAATACGCTCTGCGTTCATTGCTGAACAACCAGCCGGCGGTGGCGATCCCGATCTTCCAGCGGCCGGGTTCGAACGCCATTGAAATCTCCAACGAAGTTCGGGCGAAAATGGCCGAGCTGAAGAAGAACTTCCCTGAAGGCATGGACTTCAGCATCGTGTACGACCCGACGATCTTCGTGCGTGGTTCCATCGAAGCTGTCGTGCACACGCTCTTCGAAGCGCTGATCCTCGTCGTGCTGGTGGTGATCCTGTTCCTGCAAACCTGGCGCGCCTCGATCATTCCATTGGTGGCGGTGCCGGTTTCGCTGATCGGTACCTTTGCCGTGATGCACTTGTTCGGCTTCTCGTTGAACGCCCTGTCTCTGTTCGGATTGGTACTGGCCATCGGTATCGTGGTGGACGACGCCATCGTGGTGGTGGAGAACGTCGAACGGAACATCGGGCTGGGACTCACCCCGGTCGAAGCGACCAAGCGGGCCATGCGTGAAGTGACCGGCCCGATCATCGCGACGGCGTTGGTGCTCTGTGCCGTATTTATCCCGGCGGCGTTCATCAGCGGCTTGACCGGGCAGTTCTATAAACAGTTCGCCCTGACCATTGCGATTTCCACCGTGATCTCGGCCTTCAACTCGCTGACCCTTTCGCCGGCATTGGCTGCAGTCCTGCTCAAAGCCCACGACGCACCGAAAGACCGCTTCTCGAAAGTGCTCGATAAGATCTTCGGTGGCTGGTTGTTCCGTCCGTTCAACCGCTTCTTCGATCGTGCCAGCCATGGTTATGTCGGCACCGTGAGTCGGGTCATCCGCAGCAGCGGCATCGCCCTGCTGTTGTACGCGGGCCTGATGGTGCTGACCTTCTTCGGTTTTGCCAACACCCCGACCGGTTTCGTACCGGGCCAGGACAAGCAATACCTGGTGGCCTTCGCCCAACTGCCGGATGCCGCGAGCCTTGACCGCACCGAAGACGTGATCAAGCGCATGTCCGACCTGGCCCTGAAACAGCCTGGCGTGGAAAGCGCGGTGGCCTTCCCGGGTCTGTCGATCAACGGTTTCACCAACAGTCCGAATGCCGGCATCGTGTTCGTCACCTTGAAACCTTTCGAGGAGCGCAAAGACCCGAGCCAGTCGGCCGGTGCCATTGCCGGGGCATTGAACGGCCAGTTCGCCGGGATCCAGGAAGCCTACATGGCGATCTTCCCGCCGCCGCCAGTACAAGGGCTGGGGACCATTGGTGGTTTCCGTCTGCAAATCGAAGACCGGGGCAACCTGGGCTATGACGAGCTGTACAAAGAAACCATGAACATT
Organism: Pseudomonas sp.; assembly: GCA_026398835.1. Classification (GTDB taxonomy): domain Bacteria; phylum Pseudomonadota; class Gammaproteobacteria; order Pseudomonadales; family Pseudomonadaceae; genus Aquipseudomonas. Next base: position 7,320 of record JAPLSD010000576.1, on the reverse strand, counting down.
ATCGGCAAAAGCCGCAGCGTGCCGGAACTGGCCGGTTTGTTCACCAGCTACACGGTGAACGTGCCGCAGGTCGATGCCGCCATCGACCGGGAAAAGGCCAAGACCCACGGCGTGGCCGTCAGTGACATCTTCGACACCCTGCAGATCTACCTGGGCTCGTTGTATGCCAACGACTTCAACCGTTTTGGTCGCACCTATCAGGTCAACGTTCAGGCCGAGCAGCAGTTCCGTCTCGAGCCGGACCAGATCGGTCAGCTGAAAGTGCGTAACAACAAAGGCGAGATGATCCCGCTGGCGACCTTTATCAAGGTCAGCGATACCTCGGGGCCGGACCGCGTGATGCACTACAACGGCTTCATCACCGCAGAAATCAACGGTGCGGCAGCGCCCGGCTACAGCTCCGGCCAGGCCCAAAAAGCCATCGAAAAACTGCTCAAGGATGAATTGCCCAACGGCATGACTTACGAGTGGACCGATCTGACCTATCAGCAGATTTTGTCAGGCAACACCGCGCTGTTCGTGTTCCCGCTCTGCGTACTGCTGGCGTTCCTGGTACTGGCCGCGCAATACGAGAGCTGGAGCCTGCCACTGGCAGTGATTCTGATCGTACCGATGACTCTGCTCTCGGCCATCACCGGTGTGATTGCTTCGGGCGGCGACAACAACATCTTCACCCAGATCGGCTTGATCGTACTGGTGGGGCTTGCCTGTAAGAACGCGATTCTGATCGTCGAATTCGCCAAGGATAAGCAAGAGGAAGGTCTGGATCCGCTCAGTGCGGTACTGGAAGCCTGCCGTCTGCGTCTGCGGCCGATCCTGATGACCTCGTTCGCCTTCATCATGGGTGTGGTGCCATTGGTCTTCTCCAGCGGTGCCGGTGCGGAAATGCGTCACGCCATGGGTGTGGCGGTGTTCTCCGGGATGCTCGGGGTGACCTTCTTCGGTCTGTTGCTGACGCCAGTGTTCTACGTATTGATCCGCCGTTTTGTAGAGCGCGGCGAAGCCCGAAAAGCGGCCAAGGCCCTGAAACTGGAGGCGCAATAATGAGCCTGAAAGCCTTCCTGCCGAGCTTGCTGGTACTGGCGCTGGGCGCCTGTACCGTGGGCCCGGACTATAAAACCCCTGCCACGGAGCCGGCCAACATCACATCCGCCACCGATGGCGCCGCCGGTCAGAAGAACTTCGACCGTGCGCGTTTCGAAGGCATCTGGTGGCAGCAATTCGACGATCCGACCCTCAACCAGTTGGTGACTCAATCCTTGCAGGGCAACCGTGAGTTGCGCGTGGCCTTTGCCCGTTTGAAAGCGTCTCGGGCGATTCGTGATGACGTTGCCACCCAGACCACACCCGACATCACCAGCCGCGCCAGCAGTGATATTGGCACGGCTCAGCAACCCGGCATCACCGAAAAGCGCGTGCACACCGAGCGCTATGACCTGGGTCTGGACATGGCCTGGGAGCTGGACTTGTTCGGACGCATCCAGCGCAATCTGGAAGCAAGCGACGCCGATCAGCAAGTGGCCGCCGCCGACCTCTACCAGCTGCAAGTCACCATGATTGCCGAACTGGTGGATGCCTACGGGCAACTGCGCGGCGCGCAACTGCGGGAAAAAATCGCGCTGGCCAACCTGAAGAACCAACAGGACTCGCGCAAAATCACCGAAAGCCTGCGTGACGTCGGTGTCGGTGATCAGCTCGATGTGGTGCGTGCCGACGCCCGCCTCGCGGCGGTCGAAGCCAGCGTGCCGCAACTGCAAGCCGAGCAAGTGCGCGAGCGTAACCGCATCGCTACCCTGCTCGGCCAGCGTCCGGACAAACTGACCGTCGACCTCAGCCCGGCCAACCTGCCGGCGATTGCCAAGGCGCTACCGATTGGCGATCCAGGTCAATTGCTGCAACGCCGTCCCGACATCCTCAGCGCCGAACGTAAACTGGCGGCGGCGACTGCGCGTATCGGCGTGGCCAAAGCCGACTTGTTCCCGAGAGTCAGCTTGAGCGGCTTCCTCGGTTTCACCGCCGGACGTGGTTCGCAGATTGGCTCCTCGGCCGCCAATGCCTGGGCACTGGGCCCAAGCATCACCTGGGCGGCGTTCGATCTGGGCAGTGTGCGGGCTCGCCTGCGCGGTGCCAATGCTGAAGCCGAAGGCGCGCTGGCGACCTATGAGCAACAAGTGCTGTTGGCATTGGAAGAATCGGAAAACGCTTTCAGCGATTACGGCAAACGCCAGCAACGCTTGATCTCGCTGATTCGTCAAAGCGAATCGAGCCGCGCCGCTGCTGATCTGGCTGAAATCCGCTACCGCGAAGGCACCGTGGATTTCCTCGTACTGCTCGACGCTCAACGCGAACGTCTGGCTGCCGAAGACTCCCAGGCCCAGGCTGAAGTTGACCTGTACCGCGGCATCGTCGCCATCTACAAAGCCCTCGGCGGCGGCTGGCAGCCAGAGACGGTCGCCAGCAACAACTGATTCAAAAGCCCCTTTTGGTTGGCCGCAACCAACCAATTTTTTTAGCCCCGCGCCGCATTCGGTCGCGGGGCTTTTTTTTGGATTCTTCGCGGGGTTTCGGGAACTGTGGTCCTATCTTGGATGGGGTACATATCCGTTTCTGCGGTAACGGCCGCTGGCGGAACCCTAAGTGGCCGTTACCGCAGAAATGGATATGCCAAAAAAACACGGTTCTTCACGGATGACCAGGCTCGACGCGGTCCCCCTACGGAGCGCGTTCTGACCCAGGAAACACATCGGTTTCAAGCACCGTGACGGTAGCGGTAGTACCCGCTCTGAGCCGGCCTTTGCCGGCATAGTCAGGATCGATCTGAATCCGCACCGGCACCCGTTGCGCCAGTTTGACCCAGGTATAACTGGGGTTGATGTTGGCCAGCAAGCGACCGCCGGGCAAGTTCTCCCGGTCGGCAATGGCGAAGGCAATGCTTTGCACGGTGCCGCCGAAGGTTTCGCCGCTCATCAATTCGATCCTGACACGGTCGCCTTCCTCGATTCGCGGCAGCTTGGTCTCTTCGAAGTAGCCGCTGACATAAAACGAGTCACTGTCCACCAACGCCAACAGCGCGCCACCGGCGGCGGCATAGTCGCCTTGGCGGGTCAGCAGGTTGGTGACGTAACCACTGACAGGCGCTTCGACCCGGGTGCGCTGCAAGTCGAGTTCAGCCTGGGTCAATGCGGCGATTGCCAGTTGCACGTTGGCCTGAGCCAACCCCAGGTTCGCCTGGTTGCGCAGCAGTTCCGCCTGCGCCACGGCTACGTCCGTGCTGGATTTTTCCCAATCCTCGCCAGAGATCGCTGATCGCTCCTTGAGGGTACGACGTCGGCGTTCTTCGCTCTGACGCTGCCTGAGCAGCGCCTGACTGGAGACAATGGTCGCTTCGGATTGCCCCAGCGAGGCTTTCGCCACCTCAACCGAGCGCTTGGCGTGCTCCACCGCCAGGACGTAACGTGCCGGATCGATCTCCAGCAGCAACTGACCCTTCTCCACATGCTGGTTGTCCTGGACGCCCAGGCCGACGATGCGCCCCGAGACATCGGCCGACAAGGTCACCACATCGGCACGCACCCGGGCATCCCGCGTCCAGGGCGCGCGGGTGTAATGCTCCCAGGCGAACCAGCCAAGCACAAAGGCCAGCAATACCACCGCCACGGTCACGAATCGGGAAAGGATCTTCTTCAACGCATCAAGCTCCCATCACCAGAATCAGCGTCGCGCAAACGCAGGCGTACAACGCGCCTTCGAACAAGGCTTCATGCCAGACGAACCGCAGCACGCCCAAGCGGCGCAAGATCCAGTCCATCAGCAGGAAAACCGGAAAGGCCAACAGCAGCGCCTGGGCGATTGGCGGCAAGTAGACGCCGCCCACTTCGAAATCAATGGGCAAGGGCCGGTACTCCTTCCACGTCTACAGGTTGAAAGTGTTTGCGATGTCGCTCCAAAAACGACACCACGATCAGCAGCGCCACGCGCATCCTGAAGACCGACCACAGGTGTTCATGAACGTCCAGATGCAAGTCGTCCATTTCATCGCCCAACACACGCAGGTTTCCGAGCAGTTGCTCAAGGTCAATCCCGGGCCGCCCGGCGACCAATCGTCCAGTCTCACGGACCGCAGCCAGCAAACGGTTTTGTTGTTCTGTACTGAGTAACGTGTTGCTTTGCCCCTGTTGCCTGAGCTGGTTTAACGCCACGCCCAGAGCCATGCACCCGAGGCTGACTTCAAACAGCTCGCTGGACGCCTTGTCGTGGGTGGCCGGCAATAATCCCAACATCATGGTCAGGCGATCGACCATGCGACTTTCAAACGCAAATTGCTGCTCATCGGTGGCCGGCGTCTTCAGTAAAGCGTAGACCTGCTCGCAGTTCTCACTGAACAGCCGCCGCATCCGCAAAACGGGCCTGAACGGGAAGATCAAGGCGTAGACACTGAGCGCCAGCGTGGCTGCACAGATATACGCGGCGGCAAACTCGAACCACAGAATGGCCGTGTTTTGGCCGACTCCTACGTTTTGCGGGCCCAGCAACAGCATTGTCGTCAGTCCAAGCCCAATACCTGTGCCGGTGGTTGGCGGACTGGACAGCCCCACCGAGACGGCATACAGCAAGGGGGCTAACAATAAGGCGAGTAACTCGAAATCACTGATCATCGGTATCAGCATGAACAGATACAGCGCCGACACCACCAAGGCCAGACCCAGCCCCCTGGCAAAGCTTTGGCTGGCGAGCAACGGCCGCGGAAAAGTCGCCATCAGCGAACAGAGAATCCCCACTACGATCATCCCACCCCGAGCCCCATCCCAAGCGGTTTCGATCCAGATCAGGCCAGCCACCAGCAACGCGGTAAATGCCCGGATCGCGTTCATCGCCGCCAGGGTGAAGTCCAGATGCAAGGGGTTGTCCTGGCCTCGAAACATACTACTGGCCGCACGCCCGTCCTGGATCGCGTCGCTCAGTTCGAGAGTCTGGCCGAGCTGCTCCAGCATCCGCGCCTGTTCCCAGCGCAGAGCCCAAGCCAGTGAACGCAGGGTGGCAGGCATCGTTTCGGTGAGTTGTTCGGCCTGGTAGGCCTGGTCATCGAAACGCTGTTGCAGCGCCGCGAAACGGTGCCGGGCCTCGGTCGACAGCGAGCGTCCCTGCTGGGCCAGTTCATCGAGAAAGACCAGTTCTTCGGTGCGCAAACGCTGTATCTCCTCCGGCAACGCTCCTTTCCAGCGCTCGGCAAGCAGCTCCCGCTGGTGACGCAAAGCCGTCAGCCGCGACGTCAACAACACCAGCTGATTACCCAGCAACTGCACCAACCCATTGGCGCTGCGCAAACGTGGGGCATCGAAATACAAATGCCGACGAACACCCTCCAGAGCGCTGATCGCACCAAGCAGCTGCATTTGCCGCCGGTGGAACTCGGCCTCACTTTCTTCGGTTCGGATCACGGCCGCAGCGTGGGTCGCGAGCAGCTTGATCACCTGATCGATCTTGGCGAAGTAATCCCGGGCCACGGTTTCCGGCCGCGCCGTAAGAAGGCTGACAACGCACACACAGGCAACCGCCAAGAGTGTCTCGGTCACGCGGGTGACGGCCAGCAGGAATGTGCCGTCCTGATCAGGCACCGCCAGCAGTGCAACAACCACTGCCGTGTATCCGCTCAAAACAAACGCCTGGGAACTGGTGTAGCGCAGCAAGGTGCCGCCGGCGGTACACAACGCCAGCCACAAGGCCAGGGTGGTGATGAAAGGCAGGGGCGCCTGGGGAAAGATCGCCATGATCAACACCGCCACGACCGCACCCAGGGTGGTGCCGATGGTCGAACAAGAAGGCCAGATACAGCGTCAATAGCCCGGCCGCGATGGTTCTCAAGGCGAACAACAGCACCCCTCGCCCGGGGTTGAGTATCGCCTTGAAGTACTGAAGTAGCGGTTGCATGGGAACACTCATCGAGTCATCACCTGCAAGCGTAGTCACTGCTTCGGTGCCTCGACAGGTTTCAGTGTCGACACAAGCGTAGGCAAACTCGCCGATGGGTCAGGCGCCGCCGATAGATACCCTCGATCACCCCGTCAGCCATAGCGATTGGACAGTCACCCCCCTGCGCTCCTAATCTGATCCCGCTGCGAAAGCGCCTCTACCATAAAGCCTCGACGATGATTGTCCGCCCCAAGCCGAACGTGATCGGCATCCTGTTTTCCCTCAAAGGCTCGATTGCCCGGCGCATCGCCTTGCGCAGCCTACTGGTCACCTTGTTGGCCTCGGTGATTGTGCTGGTGGAAACCTGGCATCCCGCCTGGTTCTCCAAGGTCAATGCCACGCCGTTCACTTTGCTTGGGCTGTCGCTGTCGATTTTCATGAGTTTTCGCAACAACGCCTGTTATGACCGTTGGTGGGAAGGCCGCAAGCAGTTGGGTCAGTTGATTATCGAGGTGCGCTCGCTGACTCGCGAAACCCAAGTGCTCAAAGACGTTGAAGAGCGCGAACGTCTGTTGCGCGAGCTCTGTGGTTTCGCTCATGGACTGATTGCACGATTACGATTCGAAGATGAGGCGGCGGCGATCAAGCCGTGGGTGCGCGACGTCATTGAGGCCAATCATCCGAACATCACTGATAGCCTCCTGCAACGGATAGGCGCGCGCTGCTCGCAGCTTGCTGAACACGGTCGGATCAGCGAATGGCGCTATACCCAACTGGAAACCCGGCTGGTCAGCTTGAGCCAGGTTCAGGCCAGCTGCGAGCGCATCAAAAGCACGCCGTTGCCCTTCCCTTACACCTTGCTGCTGCACCGCACGATTTATCTGTTCTGCATCCTGCTGCCCTTCGCTTTGGCGCAACCGCTGGGGTGGTTGGCTCCGATCTTCACCGCAATTGTCAGCTACACCTTTTTCGGCCTCGACGAGATCGGCGACGACCTCGAGGATCCGTTCGGCTTTGATGAGAACGATCTGCCGTGTAATGCGATTTTGCGCACCATTGAGCGCGAAGTGCTGGCGGCATTGGGGCAAACCGACTTGCCGCCGATGCTGGAACCGATCGAGTACGTATTGACCTGACTCAGGGTTTGACTCGCGGCCCCTCCTGACCGAAGCTGGCGCCTCTGCAAAAGCCTGTCAGCCCCGGATTCCTGCATGTCCAAGCCCCGCCGCCCTCTGCTCATCAGTCTGCTTATCGTGTTTGCCTTCGGCATCGCCTGGATTTCTTTGCGCAGCACTGCGCCCGTGGTTCCGCCTGCGGTGCAGCACGGTTACAGCAAAGCACTGGAACAGGCACGAAACGGCCTGCCGGGAGCTGCACGGGTGCTCTATCAGCAATTGGCCCGCCCGGATC
>JAPLSD010000051.1 GCA_026398835.1 Pseudomonas sp. | reverse complement strand
AACAGCCCCTCAGGCCTTGGCCAGCCAATCACGGTCCTGCAGGAAGTATTCGGTCAGGCGCGCTTCTTCGCTACCCGGCTCGGCCTTCCAATCGTAGCTCCAGCGCACTTGCGGTGGCAGCGACATCAGGATCGACTCGGTGCGCCCGCCCGACTGCAGGCCAAACAGCGTGCCACGGTCGTAAACCAGGTTGAACTCGACGTAGCGACCCCGGCGAAACTCTTGGAATTCCCGTTGTTTTTCGGTGTACGCGTCGGCTTTACGACGCTGAACGATCGGCAGGTAGGCGTCGATATAGGCGTCACCGATGGCCCGCATGAAAGCGAAGCTGGTGTCGAAGTCCCACTCATTCAAGTCGTCGAAGAACAGGCCACCGATGCCGCGCGGCTCGTTGCGATGTTTGATGTAGAAATAGCTGTCGCACCAGGCTTTGTAACGCGGATAGACGTCCGGCCCGAACGGCGCGCACGCCTGCTCGGCGACGCGGTGCCAGTGCACGCAATCTTCTTCGACGCCGTAATACGGGGTCAGGTCGAAGCCGCCGCCGAACCACCAGACCGGCTCTTCGCCTTCTTTTTCGGCGATGAAAAATCGTACGTTGGCGTGGGACGTCGGCACATGAGGGTTATGTGGGTGAATCACCAGCGACACGCCGAGGGCTTCAAAACCGCGCCCGGCCAGTTCAGGCCGGTGGGCGCTGGCGGACGGCGGTAAACCGCTACCAAACACGTGGGAAAAGTTGACCCCGCCTTTTTCGATGACCTGACCGTTCTCGATCACCCGCGTGCGGCCGCCACCACCGGCAGGCCGGGTCCAGGCGTCTTCGACGAAACGAGTACCGACCTCGAAGGATTCCAGAGCGGCACAAATACGGTCTTGCAGGTCAAGCATGTAGGCTTTTACGGCCTCGGCACGGGTAGTCATGGCATCACCTTGAATCGGGCAAAGCTACGCGGCACTTCGAACGGAGCGGGAGGCCGGCGCAAATGGGCGCGTAGCATAACACCGCAACTTGCTCTGCCGCTGTTGACTAGGATCAAGCTTAGGAGTCCGATAGGGACCTTTCGCGATAAGACAAAAGGAGATTGCAGATGGCCAAACGCATCCAGTTCCGTGCCCATGGCGGCCCCGAAGTACTCGAATATGTGGACTACCAACCGGCAGCACCGGGTCCGCAGCAGGTGCGCGTCAGCAATAAGGCCATCGGCCTGAATTTCATCGACACCTATTTCCGCAGCGGCCTCTATGCGCCGCCGTCTCTGCCCTCGGGCCTGGGTGCCGAAGGCGCGGGCGTGGTCGAGGCCGTCGGCAGCGAAGTCTCTCAATTCAAAGTCGGCGACCGCGTGGCCTATGGCAGCGGCCCGCTGGGTGCCTACAGCGATGTGCATGTACTTCCCGCGAGCAATCTGGTGCATTTGCCGGATGCCATCAGCTTCGAACAAGCTGCCGGCGTGATGCTCAAAGGCCTGACCGTACAGTACCTGCTGCGTCAGACCTATGACCTGAAAGGTGGCGAAACCATCCTGTTCCATGCTGCCGCCGGTGGCGTTGGTTCCTTGGCCTGCCAATGGGCCAAGGCCTTGGGCGTGAAGTTGATCGGCACGGTCAGCTCGCCTGAAAAAGCCGCCCTCGCCAAATCCCTCGGCGCTTGGGAGACCATCGACTACAGCAAGGAAAACGTCGCACAGCGTGTGCTGGAACTGACTGACGGCAAGAAGTGCCCGGTGGTCTACGACGGTGTCGGCAAAGACACCTGGCTCACCTCGCTGGACTGCGTAGCGCCGCGCGGTCTGTTGGTGAGCTTCGGCAATGCCTCGGGTGCGGTCGATGGGGTCAATCTGGGGATTCTGTCGGCAAAGGGCTCGCTGTACGTGACCCGTCCGACGCTGGCGACCTACGCCAACAATGCCGAAAACCTGCAAACCATGGCCGATGAGCTGTTCGGGATGATCATCAGCGGCAAGATCAAGGTTGATATCAACCAGCGTTATCCACTGGCAGAAGCGGCCAAGGCCCAGACTGAGTTGTCGGCGCGACGTACGACCGGGTCGACGATTTTGTTGCCGTAAGGCTTTGAGAGCGGTGGTGTCTGACAGGACGCCTTCGCGGGCAAGCCCGCTCCCACAGATTCGCGGTGATTCTTGTGGGAAGGGCCGGGCGACGCTTCGCTTGCCCGCGAATGGGGTCACCTCGGACTCAAGCCGGGCGAACGATCTTTCCGGTCGCCAGATCACGAATCAGGCTCGGATTCTTGCGTCCGCCGAGATTACCGCCCAGCACCATATCGATTTGCCCACGGAAGTATTGCTCGACGCGAATCCGTGTACGCGCCGCCGGCCGGCCCTGTGGGTTGGCCGAGGTCGACACCAGCGGCCCGACCAGTGCGCATAAATCGCGAACTTGTGGGTGATCACTGACCCGCAAGGCCACCGTGTCGTGAACCCCGGTAATCCATTCCGGCAGCATGCCCTGATGCGGCACCAGCCAGGTATTGGGCCCGGGCCAGGTGCTGGCCATGCGGTCCATCCAGGATTGCGGGAAGTCTTCGAAGAGAAAATCGAATTGACGGATGTTGTCTGCGATCAGGATCAGGCCTTTATCCACAGACCGCGACTTGATCGCCAGCAGGCGATCCACCGCCTCTTCGTTCCACGGGTCGCAACCCAGCCCCCAAACGGCTTCGGTTGGGTAGGCAATCACCGCCCCTGCGCGAATTTCTCGTGCGGCTTGTTGCACACGCCAACTGCTGACCATTGCTGACTCTCCGGAATAAGGCTCAGGGCAGTTTACCGATCTTCCTTATAAAACCTAAGGGCGCACCCTAAATTACCCGCGCAAACCAGCGTCCGCTTTCGCAGACAGCCCGGCCGTCCATCTCCAGCTCCGTCAGCGCTGCCAAGACCTTGGGCAATGCCCAGCCGCTGGCGCCAGCCAAGGCTTCACTGGTATGCGGCGCAGCATGCAGCAAACGCAACAACAGATGGTCGGCCTTCGCTGGCGCCACCTCGGATGGCGCCAGATTTTGCCAGCCACGCAAGGCTTCGAGGATATGTTCGATGGTCTCGACCAACACCGCGCCATCGCGGATTAACTGATGACAACCACGGGCACCGGGATGATGGATGGACCCTGGAATCGCATACACCTCGCGGCCTTGCTCGGCTGCCAGTCGTGCGGTGATCAACGAACCGCTGGCAACGCTGGCTTCGACCACCAGCACGCCCAGGGACAAACCACTGATGATTCGATTGCGCCGAGGGAAGTTGCTGGCGTGGGGCCCGGCGTCCAGCGGGAACTCGGAAACCACCGCGCTGCCTTGGGCAATCATCGCCTCGGCCAGTTGGCGGTTTCGCTGTGGATAAAAATTTTCGAGCCCCGTGCCCAGCACACCGACAGTTTGCCCGCCCACGTCCAAAGCGGCCTGATGCGCGGCGCCGTCAATGCCCAGTGCCAGACCGCTGGTGATGACAAAACCGGCACCGGCAAGACTGCGAGAAAACGCTGCGGCGGTATCCATTCCTGGCCGGGAAGCTCGACGACTGCCGACCATCGCCAACTGCGGTTTTTCCAGAATGCCCGGATCGCCAGCAACGAATAACAGCGGCGGGGCATCGCACAGTTCAGCTAGCAGAGCGGGGTAGCCAGGCTGGTCCCACATCAGCAAATGCTGGCCCGGGCGCTCAAGCCAGGCCAATGCATGGCTGGCGCCATCCCGGATTTCGGGGCTGCGTCGGGCCTCAGCGCACCCGGCAGGCAGACCCAATGCACGCCAGGCACTGGCCGGCGCGCTGATGGCTGCCGAGGCCGAACCAAAGGCTTCGAGCAGCTTTTGAAAACGTCGGGGGCCGAGTTCCGGCAGACGATGCAAACGCAAACGGGCTTCCAGTTCCGCAGGTGAAACCGGGGTAATAGCAAACAGCGACATAGATCATCCTTGATCGTTATAAGGCTTGCTGAAACAGGAACAAGCTGTGGATAAGTCTGTTGGTAACTTGTTGAGGGTTTCCGTTTTTTTACGGATTTCTTACCTTGTCCATTACCGCCAAAGAGCGCGATGCATTCAGCACCAGCCCATAGCTGAGCTTTTCATAGGTGCGGAACACCATCAGCAACCCGGCGCGCTCATCGGGGATTTTCACCTGGGTTCCGGTCACACGATCGCGGACGGTTTCGCCGGTTTTCATCACCGCCAGCACATTGCCTTCGGCCAAGCCATCACGACGGCCCTTGTTCAGCGTCACCACATCGAGCACGCCAATCTGCGTCACACCGCGTGGTACATCGATGATCAGGCCGTTGATCTCGCCTTGTGGCGAACTGGGCATGAAGGTCGAGTTGATCGCCCGCTCTTCGCCGCTGAACAAACGGTCGCCGAGGCGGACCTCTTGAGTGGTGCGTTGCAGGGCAAGCGTGGCGACATCGCCTTCAGTGGCAACGATTTCACCACCGCCGATATCGTCGGCGTTGATCCCCAGGAACTCCTTGTTCTGTGGGTCGGTGTAAACCTTACCCTGACGGAAGATGCCGTAGACCGATTGAGCTGGGTCGAATTTGCCGCGGGCATAGATCCGGTCACCCATGCCACTGAGCACCCGCTCGGCATCGCCAGCGACGATGTACGGCGCCTTGTAGAATTCCTCGACCTTGTCGACGATGCGATTACTCAGCAAGAAGCTGTTGATCGCTTGCAGCGGAATACTCGAAATGGCGTCAGCCACCGGCGTACTGCGGATTCGCGGAGAGAGTTTGATGGTGCCCCGTGAAGCCCCACGATTGAGGGTCAAGCGTGGTTGGCCGTTAACGTAGACCAGTGACAGCGAGTCGCCGGGGTAGATGAGGTTGGGGTTTTCGATTTGCGGGTTAACCTGCCAGGTTTCCGGCCACTTCCAGGGTTCGCGGAGAAATTTCCCGGAAATGTCCCAGAGTGTGTCGCCCGCCACCACGGTGTAATGCTGTGGAAAACCGTCCTTGAGTTGCACTTGCGCCTGCGCGATACCGGCCGAGGCCAACAGCAGCAGGGCGAGTAGTGATTTCCTCATGCAGTGAATCCCTTTATTATGTACGTTCGCGTGAAACGCCAGAGCCCCCGTGGTTCCCTCCGCTCCTGGAGAGCGTTTTACAACGGTAGCCTGAGTCTGCGGACCCATCAGGCAATCGACTTTGACTTTACCTCACACGTGCAGCAATTACGCTTATGGCCATTTTAGACATCCTCGAATTCCCTGACCCGCGCCTGCGCACTATCGCCAAACCTGTGGCCGTAGTGGACGACGAAGTGCGTCAGTTGGTCGATGACATGTTTGAAACAATGTATGAAGCTCCCGGCATCGGCCTGGCGGCGACCCAGGTCAACGTGCACAAACGCATTGTGGTCATGGACCTGTCCGAAGACCGCAGCGAGCCACGGGTGTTCATCAACCCCACGTTTGAAGTCCTGACCGACGAGATGGGCCAATATCAGGAAGGCTGCCTCTCGGTACCGGGTTTCTACGAAAACGTCGATCGTCCGCAGCGCGTGAAAATCAACGCACTGGACCGTGACGGCCAGCCTTTCGAGATCATCGCCGAAGACCTGCTGGCGGTGTGCATTCAACATGAATGCGACCACCTCAATGGCAAATTGTTCGTCGATTACCTGTCTACGCTCAAACGCGACCGGATCAAGAAGAAGCTGGAAAAACTGCATCGCCAGCACGCTTGATTCCCTTCTTCCAAAGGCTTGCAGCGGCAAGCCTTTTTCTTTTTCGCGTGTTTTCAACCGAGAATTCCCATGACTGAGCCACTGCGCATCGTCTTTGCCGGCACCCCCGAATTTGCCGCCGAACACCTCAAGGCCCTGCTCGACAGCCCGTATGAGATCGTTGCGGTCTACACCCAGCCAGACCGTCCGGCGGGCCGTGGGCAAAAACTGATGCCCAGCCCGGTCAAGCAACTCGCCTTGGAGAACGCAATTGCCGTTCTGCAGCCACCGACTCTACGCAATGCCGATGCCCAAGCCGAACTGGCCGCCCTCAGCGCTGGCGCGGTGCGGCGCCGATTCAGCGCGCGGTCGAAGCCGGTGATACCGAAAGCGGTGTGACGGTGATGCGCATGGAAGCGGGCCTGGACACCGGGCCGATGCTGCTCAAGGTCACCACCCCGATCAGCGCCGACGACACCGGCGGCAGTCTGCATGACCGGCTCGCCGAGATGGGCCCGCCGGCCGTGATTCAGGCCATTGCCGGTCTGGCCGCGGGGACTCTGGACGGCGAAGTGCAGGACGACAGCCTCGCCACCTACGCCCACAAATTGAACAAGGACGAAGCGCGCATCGACTGGAGTCGCCCGGCCGTCGAGCTGGAACGACTGGTCCGCGCGTTCAATCCATGGCCGATCTGCCACAGCACCCTCAATGGCGAAGCCCTGAAAGTGCTGTCAGCCACTTCCGCACAAGGACAAGGCGCCCCGGGTGAAGTGCTCAGCGCCAGCAAGGACGGCCTGATCGTCGCGTGCGGTGAGCAGGCCTTGTGCCTGACCCGCCTGCAATTGCCCGGTGGCAAGGCGCTGAACTTCAGCGATTTGTTCAACAGCCGCCGTGAGAAATTCGCCGTCGGCACCGTGCTCGGCCAAGTGGCAGACGCCCAATGAACCCGCGTCTGGCCGCCGCCAAAGCCCTGACCGCCGTACTCAACGGTAAAGCTTCGCTCAACAGTTCCTTGCCGACGCAACTGGACAAGGTTGAAATCCGTGATCGCGGCTTCACCCAGGATCTGGCCTTTGGTACTGCACGCTGGCAGCCGCGTTTGTCGGCCTTGGCTGCAAAATTGTTGCAAAAACCGTTCAAGGCCGCCGACGCCGATGTCGAGGCGCTGCTGTTGGTCGGTCTCTACCAACTGCTCTACACCCGCGTCCCGGCCCATGCCGCCATTGGCGAAACTGTCGGTTGCGCCGAGAAGCTGAAAAAGCCCTGGGCCAAAGCCTTGCTCAATGCTGTGCTACGCCGTGCCCAGCGTGAAAGCGAAGCGCTGCTGAGTGAGCTTGAGCACGACCCGGTGGTGCGTACCGCTCACCCGCGCTGGCTGCAAAAATCCCTGAAAGCCTTCTGGCCTGAGCAGTGGGAAGCCATCTGCGCAGCGAATAACGCCCATCCGCCGATGATTCTGCGGGTCAATCGCCGCCACCATTCCCGCGATGCTTACCTCAAGCTGTTGAGCGACGCCGGTGTGGCCGGCAAAGCGTGCGTCTACAGTCAGGACGGCATTGTGCTCGACGAGCCGGGCGATGTACGCAACCTGCCGGGCTTCGCCGAAGGCTGGATCAGCGTGCAGGACGAAGCCGCACAACTGGCCGCCGACCTACTGGATCTGGCGCCGGGCCAACGGGTGCTCGACGCCTGCTGCGCACCGGGCGGCAAGACTTGCCACATTATGGAAGTCGAACCTGCGTTGGCCGGCGTAGTGGCGGTGGATCTGGAAGCCAAGCGTTTGGTACGAGTGCAGGAAAACCTCGAGCGGCTTGGTCTGAGCGCCGAACTGATTGCCGCTGATGGTCGCGATACCGCCAAATGGTGGGACGGCAAGCCGTTCCAGCGGATTCTGCTGGACGCGCCGTGTTCGGCCACCGGGGTGATCCGCCGTCACCCGGACATCAAACTGACCCGTCAGCCGGATGACATCGCCGCGCTCGCGGTGCTTCAGGGCGAACTGCTCGATGCAATGTGGCCGACCCTCGACGTTGGCGGCATCCTGCTGTACGCCACCTGCTCGACCTTGCCGACCGAGAACACCGAAGTCATCGAGGCGTTTCTTGCCCGTACCCCGGGTGCTCGCGAGTTGGACATCGCCGGGCAACTTACCCAGAAGGGCGAGCGCCAACCTGCGGCGGGTCTGAAACAGCCCCACGGTCGCCAGTTGCTGGCGCAAGAGGGCGGCCACGATGGTTTTTACTACGCCAAGCTGATCAAGATCGCCGCCGCGCGCGGTTAACCGGTTTCAAGGGAGTGACTGGATGAAAATCATCATCCTCGGCGCAGGGCAGGTCGGCGGTTCGCTGGCGGAACACTTGGCCAGCGAAGCCAATGACATCACGGTGGTCGACACCGACGGCGAACGTCTGCGCGATCTCGGCGACCGGCTGGATATCCGCACCGTGCAAGGCCGCGGTTCGCTCCCGACTGTATTGCGTCAGGCCGGCGCGGACGATGCCGACATGCTGGTGGCGGTGACCAACAGCGATGAAACCAACATGATCGCCTGCCAAGTCGCGCACACCCTGTTCCACACTCCGACCAAGATCGCCCGTGTGCGCGAAGCGGCTTACCTGACTCGCGCCGGGCTGTTCGACAACGATGCGATTCCGGTCGACGTGCTGATCAGCCCGGAACAGGTCGTCACCCACTACATCAAGCGCCTGATCGAACATCCCGGCGCCTTGCAGGTGATCGACTTCGCCGAAGGAAAGGCGCAACTGGTGGCGGTCAAGGCCTACTACGGCGGACTATTGGTGGGTCAGCAGCTGCGGCAATTGCGCGAGCACATGCCCAATGTCGAGACCCGCGTTGCAGCCATTTTCCGTCGCGACCGACCGATCCTGCCCCAAGGCGATACGGTGATCGAAGCGGACGACGAAGTATTTTTCATCGCCGCCAAAGCGAATATTCGTGCAGTAATGAGCGAAATGCGCCGCCTCGATGAAAGCTACAAACGCATCGTGATCGCCGGCGGCGGGCAGATCGGCGAGCGCTTGGCCGAGGCCATCGAAAGCCGCTATCAGGTGAAGATTATCGAGATGAACCCGGCACGTTGCCGCCATCTCTCAGACAACCTCGACAGCACCGTGGTGTTGCAGGGCAGCGCATCAGACCGCGACCTGTTGCTGGAGGAGAATATCGCCGACGCCGATATCTTCCTGGCGCTGACCAACGATGACGAAGCCAACATTATGTCCTCGCTGCTGGCCAAACGCCTGGGCGCGAAGAAGGTCATGACCATCATCAATAACCCGGCCTATGTCGATCTGATTCAGGGCGGTGACATTGATATCGCCATCAGCCCACAGTTGGCGACCATCGGCACCTTGCTGGCCCACGTGCGGCGCGGCGATATTGTCAGCGTTCACTCGTTGCGCCGAGGTGCAGCGGAGGCCATCGAGGCGATTGCCCATGGCGATGCCAAGTCGAGCAAAGTGATCGGCCGCGCTATCGAAAATATCGGTTTGCCGCCAGGCACCACGATCGGTGCGATCATCCGTGACGAAGAAGTCATCATTGCCCACGATGACACGGTCATCGAGACCGGCGACCATGTGATTCTGTTCCTTGTGGATAAAAAACATATCCGCGATGTGGAGAAGCTGTTTCATGTGGGGTTGAGCTTCTTCTGATCCACGCCGATCATTCCCACGCTCCGCGCGGGAACGATCAACTTATATAGATGGAGCCACAGATGATCGAATCCCTGGAAAAAATGCTGGCCAAGGGTGTGGATAACTCGCTGCTGCGCTTCGGTCTGGGCAAGGGTTATCTGGATCTGGGCGAGAACGCCAAGGCGGCCGAGCATTTTCAGCGCTGTGTCGATTTCGATCCGAAGTATTCCGCTGCCTGGAAGTTGCTCGGCAAAGCCTATCTGGCGCTGGCCGACTACCCGCCCGCCCGCCAGGCCTGGGAACAGGGGCTCGAAGCGGCGCGCGGTCATGGCGACAAACAGGCGGAAAAGGAAATGACGGTGTTTCTGAAGAAACTCGAGCGCCAGGCGCGCTGATCAAAAAACAGTCAGCTCAAAGGTAACGCAGTCCTATGCCTTCGGCGTCGACCTGCACCACTTCCATACATACCCGCGGCGCAGCCACTGGCAGGTCTTGAACCTGACCGTAGACCACCGAGCCCTTGGCCAACGCCGAGAGTGTCGGATGTTTCACGTACACGCCGCTGGCTGAAAGATTGCGCGTCTGGCCCAGGCACTCGCCAAAACTGGGGTGCTGGATTTTGATGCGAAAGGATTTGCGGTGTTCGGACATCTGCTGCGCCCTTGTTCAAACTGCTGTGGATAACACACGGGTTATCCACAGATCATGCCAGGAGACTCAGTACCAGCGCGCCTCGCCCGCCGGACGCTTCTTGAAGCGCTTCATGCTCCACATGTACTGGCTCGGATAAGCCCGCACGTATTTCTCGACGATCTGGCTCATCGCCGCACATGAGGTCTCGGTATCGGTGCTGTACATGGCCTCAGGAGCGGCTTCGAGGATCACTTTGTAACCTGAACCGTCGGGCAGACGCAGGGCATGCAGGAACACGCCGACCGCTTTACCGCCCGCGAGCATGTTCGGCACGAATTTGCTGGTCAGCGCCTTGGTCGCAAAGAATGGCACGAAAATCCCGGCGGATTCGGACGGTTCCGGGTCAGCCGGGATGCCCACTGCACCACCTTTGCGCACTTCCTTGATGACGCTGAGAATGCCTTCCTTGGTGGACGCCGCGACGCGGTTGCCCAGTTGCACTCGCTGTTTGCGCAACAAGTCGTCCACGGCCTTGAGCTTGGGCGGACGATAGAAAATGATCGGTTTGCACTGGCTGCAATAGAAGTGGTTCAACACTTCCCAATTGCCGAGGTGGCTGGTGATACCGACCACACCCTTGCCGGAGGCCAGCGCGTCTTTCAGCACGTCGAGGCCTTCCACTTCACGTACCAGGTCGATGGAGCGCTGGGCCGGCCAGATCCAGGCGCAGGCGCTTTCGGTCAGCGACTTGCCGATATCCATCAAACTTTGCCCGACCAGACGCTCGCGTTCGGCGGCATCCATCTCGGGAAAGCATTTCGCCAGGTTGATCCGCACCACGTCGCGGGAACGGTTGGGGGTTTTCCACATGACCCAGCCAATCGCGGTGCCTACTGCTTGCACCGCCCGCCAGGGCAGCATTGCAAACAACCGCAGAGCGCCTACCAGCAAGGCGCCTTTAAACTTATCCACAGGTCACTCCTGATCTTCTAAACCGACTCTAGGCCATGTCGCGAGCCGGCTATTCTAACCGCCCACTGCGCAAGATGGCGTAGCGATCACAATCGGTGGTGTGATCCATGACCATCCCGGACGCCTGCATCAAGGCATAACAGATGGTTGGGCCGACAAAGGTGAAGCCGGCTTTTTTCAAGCCTTTGCTCATCGCTTCGGCCTCTGGCGTCACCGCTGGGACCTCGCTGCGATCCTTGAAATGATTGACCATGGGCTTACCGCCGACGAACGACCAAAGCAGCGCCACCGGGTCTTCCAGCGCCAGCCAGGCCTGGGCGTTGCGTCTGGCGGCATTGAGTTTCAGGCGATTGCGGATGATTCCCGGATCGAGCATCAAATCGTCGATTTCGGCATCGCTCATCTGCGCCACGCGCTGTATGTCGAAGTCAAACAGCACCTCACGATAACGCTCACGTTTCCTCAGGACAGTGATCCACGATAGCCCGGCCTGGAACCCTTCGAGCAAAAGCAACTCGAACAAGCGCTGCGCATCGCGTAGCGGTACGCCCCACTCCTGATCGTGATAAGCCATGTACAGCGGATCTTCAGAACACCAAAAGCAGCGTGGCATAAGGCTCCAGGGGGCGTGCGCGCAAACGAATCGGGTATACTCCCGCTCTTTAAATCGCAGCCCAAGAAACAGGTGAATTTCGTGAGCCAGCCTACGCCAGCCGTGCGTACCTTCCAAGACTTGATCCTCGCCCTCCAGCAATACTGGGCCGAGCAAGGTTGTGTGGTACTTCAGCCCTACGATATGGAAGTAGGCGCCGGCACTTTTCATACCGCCACCTTTCTTCGCGCCATTGGCCCGGAGACCTGGAACGCCGCTTATGTGCAGCCCAGTCGTCGTCCGACTGACGGCCGCTACGGCGAAAACCCGAACCGTTTGCAGCACTACTACCAGTTCCAGGTGGTATTGAAGCCAAACCCGGATAACTTCCAGGAACTGTACCTGGGCTCGCTCAAGCACGTGGGCCTCGACCCGTTGGTGCACGACATCCGTTTCGTCGAAGACAACTGGGAATCGCCTACCCTGGGCGCCTGGGGTCTGGGCTGGGAAGTCTGGCTCAACGGCATGGAAGTGACTCAGTTCACGTACTTCCAGCAGGCAGGCGGCATTGAGTGCTACCCGGTGACCGGCGAAATCACTTATGGCCTGGAACGTCTGGCCATGTACCTGCAAGGCGTCGACTCGGTCTACGACCTGGTCTGGGCTGACGGTCCGTTCGGCAAAGTGACCTACGGCGACGTGTTCCACCAAAACGAAGTGGAGCAGTCGACCTACAACTTCGAACACGCCAACGTCGAGAAGCTGTTCGAGTTGTTCGACTTCTATGAAAGCGAAGCCAAGCGTTTGATCGAACTGGATCAGCCGTTGCCGCTGCCAAGCTACGAAATGGTCCTCAAGGCTTCGCACACCTTCAACCTGCTGGATGCTCGTCGGGCGATTTCGGTCACCGCACGTCAACAGTACATTCTGCGTGTGCGCACCCTGGCTCGTTCCGTGGCGCAGGCTTACCTGCTGGCCCGGGCCAAGCTGGGCTTCCCGATGGCGACCCCGGATTTGCGTGATGAAGTGTTGGCTAAGCTGGAGGCTGCACAATGAGTGCTCTAGATTTTCTGGTTGAACTGGGCACCGAAGAACTGCCACCCAAAGCCCTGAATACTCTGGCTGAGGCGTTCCTTGCCGGTATCGACAAAGGCCTGCAAGCCGCTGGCCTGAACTATGAAGCTAAACAGGCCTACGCCGCGCCGCGTCGTTTGGCCGTACTGATCACGGCGCTGGCCACCCAGCAACCGGATCGCAGCATCAACCTCGACGGCCCGCCACGTCAGGCCGCGTTCGATGCCGAAGGCAACCCGACTCAGGCCGCTCTGGGCTTCGCCAAGAAGTGCGGCGTTGACCTGAGCGAAATCGATCAGAGCGGCGCGAAACTGCGCTACAGCCAGCGCATCGAAGGCAAGGCCACCGCCAGCCTGCTGCCGACCATCGTCGAAGACTCCCTGAACGACTTGCCGATTCCGAAGCGCATGCGCTGGGGCGCTCGCAAGGAAGAATTCGTTCGCCCGACTCAGTGGCTGGTCATGCTGCTCGGTGACCAGGTCATCGATTGCACCATCCTCGCCCAGAAGGCCGGTCGCGATTCCCGTGGTCACCGCTTCCATCACCCTGAAAGCGTGCGCATCACCTCGCCGGCCAACTACCTGCAAGACCTGCGCGGTGCTTACGTGCTGGCAGACTCCAACGAGCGTCGCGAGCTGATCAGCAAGCGCACCGCCGAGCTGGCAGCGCTGCAGGAAGGTACTGCAATCGTTCCGCCGAACCTGCTCGACGAAGTGACCGCACTGGTTGAATGGCCGGTGCCGCTGGTGTGCTCGTTCGAAGAGCGCTTCCTCGAGGTACCACAGGAAGCCCTGATCACCACCATGCAGGACAACCAGAAGTATTTCTGCCTGCTGGATGCTGACGGCAAGTTGCTGCCACGCTTCATCACTGTGGCCAACATCGAAAGCAAAGACCCGCAGCAGATCATCTCGGGTAACGAGAAGGTGGTTCGCCCACGTCTGACCGACGCCGAGTTCTTCTTCAAGCAAGACAAGAAACAGAAGCTCGAAAGCTTCAACCTGCGCCTGCAGAACGTGGTGTTCCAGGAAAAACTGGGCAGCGTCTATGACAAGGCCGAACGTGTTTCCAAACTGGCGGCCTACATTGCTGCACGGATTGGCGGCAATGCATCCTGGGCTGCCCGCGCCGGCCTGCTGTCCAAGTGCGACCTGTCGACCGAAATGGTCGGTGAGTTCCCGGAGATGCAAGGTGTCGCCGGTTACTACTACGCCCTCAACGACGGCGAGCCACAAGACGTAGCCCTGGCGTTGAACGAGCAATACATGCCGCGCGGTGCTGGCGCTGAGTTGCCGACCACCGTCACCGGTGCAGCCGTGGCGATCGCCGACAAGCTCGACACCCTGGTCGGCATCTTCGGTATCGGCATGCTGCCAACCGGGAGCAAAGACCCGTACGCCCTGCGCCGTGCAGCTCTGGGCGTGTTGCGGATCCTGATCGACAAGAAACTCGACCTCGACCTGACCGAAGCCGTGGCGTTCGCCGTCAATGCATTCGGTTCCAAGGTCAAAGCGGCTGGTCTGGCCGATCTGGTGCTGGAGTTCATCTTCGACCGTCTGCGTGCTCGCTATGAAGACGAAGGCGTGGATGTGGGCACCTATCTATCGGTGCGCGCCCTGAAACCGGGTTCGGCACTGGACTTCGATCAGCGCGTGCAAGCCGTTGAGGCTTTCCGCAAATTGCCGGAAGCGGCGGCTCTGGCGGCGGTGAACAAGCGCGTATCGAACCTGCTGAGCAAGGCTGAAGGCTCGATCCCGAGCACGGTCGAAGCCAAGTACTTCGACAATGCCAACGAGTTCTCGCTGTACTCGGCGATCCAGCAGGCTGATCAGGCGGTCCAGCCAATGGCTGCAGCGCGTCAGTACAGTGAATCGCTGGCGCGTCTGGCAGCGTTGCGCGAGCCGGTCGATGCGTTCTTTGAAGCAGTGATGGTCAATGCTGATGACGCCAAAGTACGTGCCAACCGTTATGCGTTGCTGGCGCGTCTGCGTGGGTTGTTCCTCGGTGTCGCCGATATTTCGCTGCTGGGCTAATTGTTTAAGGGGCGGAGTTTGAAACTGCTGATTCTCGATCGGGACGGGGTGATCAATTACGACTCCGACGCTTATATCAAATCGGTGGAAGAGTGGATTCCGCTTCCCGGCTCGATCGAAGCCATCGCGCAGTTGAGCAAGGCCGGTTGGACGGTAGCCGTCGCTACCAACCAGTCCGGTATTGCTCGCGGCTACTACGATGTCGCGACCCTGGACGCCATGCACGAGCGCTTGCGCTCACTAGTGGCCGAGCAGGGTGGCGAGCTCGGACTCGTCGTCTATTGTCCTCACGGACCGGATGATGGCTGCGATTGCCGCAAGCCAAAACCCGGCATGCTGAAAGCCATCGCCGCTCATTACAACGTGGAGCTGACCAGCCTATGGTTTGTCGGCGACACTCTCGGTGACCTGGAAGCTGCAAAAGCCGTCGACTCTCAGCCAGTTTTGGTAAAAACCGGTAAAGGCGAAAAAACGCTGGGCAAAACCCTACCGGTGGGCACCTTGATTTTTGACGATCTGGCGGCGGTTGCCGCTGAACTTGTGCGCAACTGAACTTACCCACAAATAGAGCGCTTCTGACATCCTGACCAAGGACTGTTCGGGAGTGCGCTTTTAATAGGCAAATGCCGCTATGTCGATCTTGCAGGCAATCAGAACTTTTTTCTTTTACCTGCTGCTGTGCACCACCTCGTTGCTCTGGTGCAGCCTCAGCTTTTTTATTGCGCCTTTTTTACCGTTCAAGGCACGTTATCGCTTTATCAACGTGTACTGGTGCCGGTGCGCACTGTGGTTGAGCAAAGTATTCCTCGGTATCCGCTTTGAAGTGAAAGGCGCCGAGAACGTGCCTGAACAGCCCTGCGTGATTCTGTCGAACCACCAGAGCACCTGGGAGACGTTCTTTCTCTCGGCCTACTTCCAGCCATTGAGCCAGGTGCTCAAGCGCGAGCTGCTCTAT
This sequence comes from Pseudomonas sp., assembly GCA_026398835.1. Lineage (GTDB taxonomy): Bacteria > Pseudomonadota > Gammaproteobacteria > Pseudomonadales > Pseudomonadaceae > Aquipseudomonas. The sequence goes on along the minus strand of JAPLSD010000051.1, from coordinate 375 downwards.
GTACCGTTCTTCGGTTGGGCGATGGCCATGTTGCGTCCGATCGCTATCGACCGTGACAATCCAAAAGCTGCGCTCAAGCATGTAGCGAAGAAGGGCGACGAGCTGCTCAAGGATGGCGTCTGGGTGCTGATCTTTCCGGAAGGCACACGGGTTCCATTCGGCACGCTCGGCAAGTTCTCCCGTGGCGGTACCGCATTGGCGGTCAATGCCGTGCTGCCGGTTCTGCCGATTGCGCACAACGCCGGCAAGTTCTGGCCAAAGACTGGCTGGGCTAAAAAGGCTGGCACCATCACCGTGGTGATCGGCGCGCCGATGTATGCCGAAGGTACTGGACCGCGGGCCATCGCCGAACTCAATGACCGGGTTTCAGCCTGG
>JAPLSD010000217.1 GCA_026398835.1 Pseudomonas sp. | reverse complement strand
CTGGAAGTTCGACAGTTGCGCGTACAGCTCAGGATCGCGGCGGCTGACGTGGTAACCCTTGAACAGCTCGCGAAAGATCGGCGCCAGCTGGGACAATTCGGATAGATCAAGATGCATGAGGAGTGCTCGCAGAATTCTCGGGCGCATCAATGCCGGCCGAGAGCAGGGCGAAGGAGCGCAGGCTGACCTGGTGCTCATGAGTGTGGTAATCGCGGCGCTCGAGGCGCTCGCGTTTGAAGCGTTTCTCCCGCGACAGGCGCGAGAACCAGTACAGCAATTCGTCGGTGGCGCCGTCCGGTTCCTGCTCCAGCAGCCAGGTCATCAGATCGGGCATCGGCAGAGCGTCTTCGCAACGCTCGAGCATTTCGCGAACGGTGCGCGGTGCACGCGGGGCCTCGTCCTTTTGAGTTTTGTGGGCCTTGGGGAAACGCGTCGGTTTCGGCTCGAAACGAGCCAGGGCATAAACATAGGCTTCGACCTGGCTGGCGCTGCCGAGGAAGGTGCTTTGCGGCCGGGTGAACATCGGCATCGCTGCTTGCGGTACCGCATCGATACCTTTGCGACGAATGGCCGACAGTGCGAGTGCTGCACCGCGGGTTACAGCGTTGTGTCGGCGAGCTTCTTCGCGCAACGGCAGCAGCAGTTCACGGGCGTGACGCAGCGTCAACTGGGCACTGGTTTGCATTTCAAGGATGCGCGCGTGGGTGCGCAGCAGCATGTCGTCGTCGACCAAGTGGCCGAGGCGCTGCTGTTCGCTGAGCATGCGCAGCAGCACGTTCTCGACCTTACGCACGCCTTGCTCGAAAGCACCGTCAGCGTTAACCAACTGGATCATTGGCTCGACGTATTCGTCCCAGGTCGCCAGAACTTCGGCGTAGCGCTGGCGCAGTGGAATCTGCCGGTCGCTGGTCTTGGCCCGCTCGGCGACCGCCACCAGGGCCTGTTCATCGTTGGCGAGTTTCTTCAGGACATCCCGTACGCGCATGTCAAGCAAGCGCAACTGGCGCGCCAGGTCACTGCTGTCGCGGATGTCGAAGGCATCCTGGATGTAACCGGCCAGCCGCTCCAAATGTCGCAGATAGGCTTCGATTTCCAGGCACAGGCCCAAACGGTGTTCACGTCGCAGGTAGGCGAGGAAGTCGTGGATCTGCGCATTCAGCTCGAAACGGTTCGGGCTTTTCGCCACGGGAACCAGAATATCCAGGCGGATCCACACGTCCAGCAGACTGGTGATGTCCTGTGGCGTGCTGTCCAATTGCTGAGCTGCCAGCTGTGAACGCAGTTCGTTGAGGCTCAAAGTGCCTTGGTCGAAGTGCTCGCACAGTGGCTCCAGAAGTGCCCAGTGTTCGGCGAGGGCGCGCAAGACGCGCTTGGGTTCGATCATGGGAAAGGCCGGCTGGTTGGCGATTAAAAGCGGCGATTGTACTGCATCGGACGGGTCGCGCTTCACCCCCGGTCTCTTGATGAGACGGACAGTCGGTTTTCTATCGATCAACTGCGGGCGATCTTGGGCGAAGGGCGGTAGAATCCCTCATCTTTAGTTATCAACAAGTGGCCGACCTTTGCTTATCGAGTCCCGTCGCCGCGCTTATTTGACCGCCATGCAGGTGGTCAATTGGCTGCCGCGCACCGAATTGCCGTTTGCCGCGCCGTCGCGTCCAGAGCTGCTGGTGATGCCTGAGCCGCTGGTCGAGCCGGTTGCGCTTGCTCCGGTCGCCCCTGTTTCAGTTGTGCCTGCTCCAGGTGGGAAAGTCGCCGCCGAGCCTGTGGCCAAGCCTGTCGAACGAGCGAAGATCGAAGTGCCAAGGCCGACGGTTGCAGTCGCCAGCAAACCGGTGAAAGAGGCCGCAGCCGCACCAGCTCCGGTCAAGGCGCCGCAAATGCCGCCACCGCGTTTCGCCTTGCAACTGCTGCGGGCCGGTGCTTGCCTGCTGCTGGTGGAGTTACCCACAGGCGAAGCTTTTCAGACGCGCGATCCGGCCTATTTATTGCTCAAAGACATGCTGCGCGCCGCCGGCCTGCCGGACAGTCCGCAAATCGTTGGCGAGCCGGTGCGTTGGCCGTTGCTGGTGCGCGGCACGATGGATCAAGGCCCTGAAGCTGCCCGTGACTTTGTGCAAGGTTTTGTTTCTGCACGCCTTGAGGACGCACCCTGCGTCTGCCTGTGGCTGATCGGTTTGCCAGCCGTGCGTTTCGCCGGTGAAGCGAACGCTGAATCCTACAACCGAGAACTTCAAGTTGAAGGTCTGGGCTCGGTCTGGGCGCTGCCCGGCCTGGAACTATTAATGGAAGAGCCACAGCGTAAGGCTGATATCTGGCAAGCCATGCGTCGGCTGATGGCGCGCTGGAAAAGTAATGATGAGTGATGCTGTAACGTTTCGTCCGATGACCGAGGCGGATCTCGATGCTGTGCTGAAAGTCGAATACGCGGCGTTCAGCCATCCCTGGACCCGTGGGATTTTTCTTGATGGCTTGGGTAAGTACCAAATCTGGCTGATGTTCGAAGGCGAGCAACAGGTGGGGCACGGCGTTGTTCAGATAATCCTAGATGAAGCGCATCTGCTGAACATTACCGTCAAACCGGAAAGCCAGGGTCGCGGCCTCGGTTTGCAGCTACTGGAGCACTTGATGTCACGCGCTTACGAAGCGAAGGCCCGGGAATGCTTCCTTGAGCTTCGCGACAGCAACCGGGCGGCGTTCAAGCTGTATGAGCGCTACGGTTTCAATGAAATCGGCCGCCGGCGCGATTACTACCCGGCAGTCGGTGGGCGTGAGGACGCGGTGGTGATGGCTTGCACTTTGGTCGACTAGAGATACAACTCTCCTACAGGTTCGGCGCTTTTCCAGCGATGCCGGTGCGCTATCGATTACCATCCACAGGATCACGTTCCGCCATTTCGGCTTCATCCAGACCATTGCCGCCGCCGATGTCGTCTTCATCGACGATGCTCAGGTCCCAATCGGCGGGATCGCTTTCACCGGCTTCATTGCCGTCGCGCGCTCCGTCTTCACGGATCATGGTTTCAATGCTGAGGTCGTCATCAGTTGATTCATGATCCAGCGTCGTGGCGCCGGTCATGCCAGCTTCATGGCCGCGCTTGGGCGGCGGGTCCCGCTGACGTTCGCTCTCAGGTGTCAGCTCTGCGATACGGTCGCTGGACTCATCTTCATCGAAGTGCAGCTCCGCCATTGAACCCATCCGATCTTCGTCATCATCGATCGACTCGGGTTGCGGAGCGCCATAGGGACGTCGTGATTCGGTCATGGCAGTTACTCATAATGTGGGGCCTATAGGGTGGACAGGCGCTACCCTTTAAGATTCCACCGTATTTCTCCGTTTGGCTACCTGCACGCTGAGCGTGACCCCGACCGGCGGTCGT
>JAPLSD010000805.1 GCA_026398835.1 Pseudomonas sp. | reverse complement strand
CGGGTTATCCGCAAGCTTGGGATAAAACCCGCGAACGGCCTTGCGATAGGCTTCGACGAAGGCGCCAACGCGGTCCTCCGGCACCAGCACGTAATCCGGCGCGACACAGGTTTGTCCGGCGTTCAGGGTTTTGCCAAAGGCAATGCGCTCGGCGGCATCCTTGAGCGGCACGTCGGCTGAAACAATCGCCGGGGACTTACCGCCCAGCTCAAGGGTCACAGGGGTCAGGTGTTCCGCCGCGGCGCGCATCACGTGTTTGCCGATGCTGGTGGCGCCGGTGAACAGCAAGTGATCGAAGCGCAGCTTGGAAAAGGCCATGCCGATCTCGGCTTCCCCCAATACCACGCAGACCAGGTCTTCTGGAAAGACCCGCGCGAACAATTCCTTGAGTAGTTGCCCGGTGGCCGGCGTCGACTCGCTGAGTTTGAGCATCACCCGATTGCCGGCGGACAACGCGCCGACCAAGGGGCCGATGGCGAGGTAAAGCGGGTAGTTCCACGGCACGATCACCCCAACCACGCCCAGCGGCTGATAGATGACCTTGGCCGAGGCAGGCTGGAAAGCTGCACCTACTTTGCGTCGGGACGGTTTCATCCAGCCTTTGAGGTGTTTGCTGGCGTAATGAATGCCGTGCAGGCTGGGCATCAATTCGGCGAGCAAGGTTTCATCCGCACTGCGGTGGCTGAAGTCCCGGCTGATGGCGTCGATCAATGCCTGGCGTTCATCGCTCAACACCTCACGCAGGACCTTGAGCCATTGCTGGCGTTGCGCCGCCGGTGGCATTGGATTGGCTGCATAGGCTTGGCGTTGGACTGTAAACAGTCTGTGGAGCTCATCCAGTTGCGGTTGAGAATCCTGCAGGTAGGCAATATCGGCGGGCATGGACGGCTCCTGTTTTTATTAGAGTGGCTTGTATTTAGAGTCTATGCTCTAAAATGTCAAATGACATCACTCGACAGCTTTGATTTATCCGATCCGGGATAGGTCGTAAGATGTTCGGCAACGCACTCTGAATTAAAGCCCAAGCCCATGGCCCCACGGATAAAAACCAGCGAGCGCATCGTCCAGAACAGCCTGGAGCTGTTCAATCAGCAGGGCGAGCGCAGCGTCAGCACCAACCATATCGCGGCCCACATGGAAATTTCCCCGGGCAACCTGTACTACCACTTCCCTAACAAGCAGGCGATCATCGCCGTGCTGTTCAGTGAGTACGAAAGCCTGGTGGACAGCTTCCTGCGCCCACCCCAAGGGCGCGCTGCCACGGTTGAAGACAAGCGTTATTACTTACAGGCGCTGCTCGCCGCCATGTGGCGCTACCGATTCCTGCACCGAGACCTCGAACACCTGCTCGACAGCGATGCGGAACTGGCCGATCGGTATCGACGTTTTTCCCAGCGTTGCTTGATTCAGGGCGGAGCTATTTATGAGGGCTTCGTTGAGGCCGGTATTCTCTGCATGGACAAGATCCAGATCGAATCCCTGACCCTCAACGCCTGGATCATCCTCACCTCCTGGGTGCGCTTTCTGTGCACCACGCGGGAAAATTCCACGCACCTGAGTGAAGAAGCCATCAAGCGCGGGGTCTATCAGGTGCTGGTACTGGAAGCTGGATTTGTCACGGATCAGGCTCGGGAAGCGGTGAATGCGCTGTTCGACGAGTTTTATGTGCCGCTGGCGCAGGCACTGGAAGAAGTGCAGTAGGATCAACCTCAGACATCATCATTGGAGCCCGTTATGCCCATTGCGCAACTGATCAGCCCTCAAGCTCTGGACCTGAAAAAGGAGCAGGCCGGGCTGGTGATTCTGGATTGTCGTTTTGCCCTGGAAGACCCGGTCTATGGTCAGCGCAGTTATGCCGAAGGGCATATCGCTGGTTCTTCTTTCGCCGATCTGGAGCGTGACCTCAGCGGCCCGGTGATCAAGGGTGTGACCGGGCGTCACCCGTTGCCAGAACCTGGGCAGCTGGTTGAGCGCTTGCAGGCCTGGGGTATCAATGCTGAGTGTTCATCCTCGACGGCGGCTTGAAGGCCTGGCACGCGGCCGGTTTGCCGCTGAGTCTGGACGCGCCTGGCAATGCGCAGGGCAGCTTTGTCGGAACTCCAGATGACTCGCTGCTATTGAGCGCCGAACAGCTGCAAAAGCGCCTCGGTCGGCCGACCCTGACCTTGCTCGATGCTCGTGCCCAGCCGCGATTCCGTGGCGAGGTGGAGCCGATCGATCCTGTGGCCGGGCATATCCCCGGTGCACTATGCGCGGCGTTCAGCGAAAATCTGGGCAGTGACGGGCGTTTCCTGCCGGCTGACCAGCTCAAGCAACGTTTCGCTGCGAAGCTGGGTGATCGTTCGCCCAAAGAGCTGGTGGCTTACTGCGGTTCCGGCGTGACGGCTTGCCATAACCTGTTTGCGTTGTGTTTGGCAGGGTATCCGTTGGCCAGTTTGTACGCAGGATCGTGGAGCGAGTGGATTACTGATCCAAAGCGGGCGGTTGCGAAGGGCGATTGATGAAATGATCGTTCCCATCACTCCTGCGTGGGAACGATCACCGTGGATCAAACCGGCAATTGCCCCATCATCCAGCGCAACAAAAAGAACACCAGCAACCCGCCGCCTATGGTTGCCAGCAAATGCCGGGTCAACGCGGCAATGCCAATCGCGACCAGCCCCGCCAACAAATACGCATTACTCAGGCTCAGCGCCCAATGCTCACCGTCGGGTAACAGCATTCCCGGTACCACAATGGCCGTGAGTACCGATGTCGGCACATAGTGCAAACCCTGACGCACCAGCGGCGGGAAAGTCAGGTTTGGCCAGGCGAACAAGCTGTAGCGCAGCACAAAGGTAATCGCGGTCATACCGAAAATCAGCCACCAGTAATTCATGAGTGCAACTCCTTGCCCGTCCGGGTCGCCAGCTGTCGACGCTCCAGCACTACACCCACGGCAATTCCGCTGAATGCGGCGGCCATTAGCCCGAGTTTGTAAGGCCAGCTATAAGTCGCCAACGCCACGGCACCCGCTGCCAGCGCAGCCGCCACTTGCGGTTTATTGCGCAGCAACGGCACGACGATGCCGATAAAGGTCGCCAACATGGCGAACTCAAGACCCCAACTGGCCAGATCCGGCACGGCCTGACCGAACAGCACCCCCAGCAGCGAACTCGATACCCAGCACACATACAGCGAACTGGTCACGCCCAGCCAATACCAGTGCGCCAGCGGCCGATCGCCGTGCAGCAAATAGAAACGTTGAACCACCGCGAAGGTTTCATCTGTCAGCCAAAACGCCAACAACACCCGCCACCGCTGCGGCAACTGGCTGACATGAGGCTGCAAGGTGGCGCTGTAAAGCACATGACGCAGGTTGACGATAAAGGTCGTCAACAGAATCACCACGGTACTGGCGCCCGCTCCGAACAGGCTGATAACGATGAATTGCGCGGAACCGGCGTAGACGAACAGCGACATGCCGACTGCCTGCCATAACGTCAGGCCAGCGGCTCCGGCCAATGTGCCGAAGATCAGCCCGAACGGCAGAATGCCCACGGCCATGGCAAAACTGTCGCGGATACCTCGGGAATAAAGCTGTTTGCGGGTCATCAAGACTCTCCTTGTTGCCCGCATCTTAGGCGGCTCAGGAAAAGCCTGTCTTGAACGATCTTGCGCTTGCGGCCCGATAAGCCCCCGGTCCGACGCCATAGACTTGTTTGAACTGCCGGCTCAAATGGCTCTGGTCGGCGAAGCCCAATTGCGTCGCCACTTCCAGCGGCAGGCAGCCATCGCGCAACAATGCCCGCGCCTGGGCGATCCGCTGCTGCATCAGCCAGGTATGTGGCGGCATGCCCGTGGCGCGCCGAAACACTCGGGCGAAATGAAAGGGTGACAGGTTAACCGCCGTGGCCAACTCCTCGAGCGAGGGCGGTGAGGCCAGTTGTGATTGCAGCAGCTCTTTGGCCTGGGCGATTGCGCGATGTTCTAGCCCGGGTTTACCGGGCGTCGGCACCCCTGCGTGACGTTGCAACAACGACAGCATCATTTCTCGCCAGGCGGTTTGCTGCTGCAGCGCCGTGGCCGGACTTTCCAGTAACCGGTGCAGTTGGCAGAAACCGCTGACCAGATCCGGATCGCGATAGAGTGTGGCGCCGAACGCCGGAAGGCTGTTGGCCGGGAGTTCGAGCTCGGCCAGCAGTGAGAGAATCTGCTTGTTGTCTGGATAAAAGGCCCGGTATAGCCAACCGTCATCGGTGCCTTTGTGGCCAGTGTGCAATTCGTCGGGGTTGATCAGCACCAATGTTCCGGTGCCCGCCAGATGTTCCACGCCGCGATAACGATAGCGCTGGGCGCCGGCCATGATCAAACCAATGACATAGCCGTCATGCACATGGGGCACAAAACGGTGTTCGATGTAACGGGCGGCCAATAGCTCGACGCCAGCCAGCGGTGCGGCTTGCCAGAAACGGATCGACTCGCCTTCAGGGTTCAAACGCTGCCTCTGCCCGCACCAGTCAACCATTGCGGGATGCGACGTTCCAGATAATAGCCGGGGGTGCGCAGGGTTCCGTCGACAAAGCCGACATGCCCGCCCTTGGTCTGCAACTCAAACTGTGTGCTTGGCGACAGTTCATTGGCTTCCGGCAGGCTGTGGTGGGACACGAAAGGATCGTCCGCAGCATGAATGATCAGGGTCGGCGTGCGAATGGCCCCGAGAAAATAGCGACTGGAGGCGCGACGGTAATAGTCTTGGGCATTCAGAAATCCATTCAGCGGTGCGGTGACCCGACCGTCGAAATCCCAGAAAGTCCGCATATTGTCCAGTGAGCCGAGCCCGTCCAGAGTCGCCAGGCCTTCGTGGCGGCCATCATGATGGAACTGCCGTTGTTTGTTTTTGATGTAGGCCACCATCTCCCGCATGAAATGCGCCTGATAGACCTTGGAAAAACCCTGACTGATACGGTCGGCGCACTGGTCGAGACGAAAGGGTACCGACACTGCCACTGCACCTAGCAGCTCACTGTCGTGACCGGTTTCCCCCAGATGCTTGAGCAACACATTGCCACCCAGTGAATAGCCGACCGCATACAACGGCGCCGATGGTCGCTGGGCGCGCAAATGTTTGATCGCTGCCGCAAGGTCTTCGCTGACGCCGGAGTGATAGCTGCGTGGCAACAGGTTCGGTTCACCTGAGCAGCCGCGCCAGTTCAGCGCCACGCTGGCCCAGCCTTGAGTCGCCAGTGCCTTTTGCAGCCCGGCCACATAGGGCGAATTCGAGGAACCCGTCAGTCCGTGCAACACCAGCACCAAAGGTGCACCTGAGCTGTGGGGACCGTGCCAGTCGAGGTCGAGAAAGTCGCCATCTTCCAGCCAGAGTCGCTCACGTTGCCGGTCGAGATGGGTGGTTTTGCGCCACAGCGGGCCCCACAAGGTTTGCAGGTGCGGATTGCCTAGGCCCAAGGCGGGGGTGAAGCGATCTGGCAGTATGGGCACGGTCGTTCTCGGTGCAAAGGTGCGTATCGGTACGCACCTTTTCAGGGCAGTCGATTAACCCACTGTCTCTGCCATCCGTTGCCATAACGCGTAGTGGACCCGCCCGGATTTTTGTTCACGGTGGAGGCGCCAGCTAGTCGGAAGACC
>JAPLSD010000321.1 GCA_026398835.1 Pseudomonas sp. | reverse complement strand
TTTATCCAAACTTGAGTTCAGCTCAGGAGCATTGCGATGAGTACCGATGAAAAACGCGTCCGTGAATTTGCCTATCAAATCTGGGAGTCCGAAGGTAAGCCCGAAGGTCAGGAAGCCCGCCATTGGGAGATGGCGCGCAAACTGGCAGAGGCCGAAGCCCTGACTCCGACCAAGTCGTCAAAAACCAGTACGACCAAAGCCGCGCCAAAAGCCACACCCAAAGCCCAAGCCAAACCGGCCGCTGCCGCACCGGTAGTGGTGCCGCCGGGTGAAAAAAAAGCCACCGCGAAAAAACCGCGAGCGCCGCGTAAACCACCGGCCAGTTGACGACATAGCAGCCGATCCAGTGCGTGCATTTTTTGTGTGGCGAGAGCGCTCGCCACAGGAGGCTTGTTCATCCAGAAAAAACGTCAGACCTGAACATCGAATTCATTTGCAGGAGCACTTATGACCACACAAAAAAAAGCCACGCCCGAGCCTCACATTGAGGCTTCACGCATCCGTGAAGGTTTGCCCTTTCCGTTGGGCGCTACCTGGGATGGCCTGGGGGTCAATTTTGCTCTGTTCTCGGCTCACGCGACCAAGGTCGAACTGTGCCTGTTCGACGACGCCGGCGAAGTAGAACTCGAACGCATCGAGCTGCCGGAATACACCGACGAAATCTTCCACGGCTATCTGCCCGATGCTCATCCCGGGCTGATTTACGGCTATCGGGTCTATGGTGCTTATGACCCGGAAAACGGTCACCGCTTCAACCACAACAAGCTGCTGATCGACCCCTACGCCAAGCAACTGCTGGGCAAGTTGAAATGGTCCGAGGCGTTGTTCGGCTACACCATCGGCCATCCTGATGCCGACCTGAGTTTCGACGAGCGTGACAGCGCGCCGTTCGTGCCCAAGTGCAAAGTGATCGACCCGGCGCACACCTGGGGTCACGATCATCGCGTCAGTGTGCCGTGGGACCGAACGATCATTTATGAGACTCACGTGCGCGGCATAACCATGAGTCATCCCTCCGTCCCCGAGAATGTGCGTGGCACCTTCGCCGGGTTGATGGTCGATGACGTGATGGAACACATCCGCAAACTCGGCGTGTCGTCAATCGAGTTACTGCCGATTCACGCTTTCGTCAATGATCAGCATCTGCTGCACAAGGGCATGACCAACTACTGGGGCTACAACAGCATCGCCTTCTTCGCCCCCGACCCGCGTTACCTGGCCAGCGGCAAGATCGCCGAACTCAAGGAGATGGTCGCACACCTGCACGAAGCCAACCTGGAGGTGATTCTCGACGTGGTCTATAACCACACCGCCGAAGGCAACGAGCAAGGTCCGACCCTGTCCATGCGCGGCATAGACAACGCGTCTTACTACCGCTTAATGCCAGACAACAAACGCTTCTACATCAATGATTCCGGAACCGGGAACACCCTGGATTTGAGTCACCCCTGCGTGCTGCAAATGGTCACCGATTCATTGCGCTACTGGGCCACGGAAATGCATGTGGATGGTTTCCGTTTCGACCTGGCGACCATCCTCGGGCGCTATCACGACGGCTTCGACGAACGCCACAGCTTCCTCGTGGCTTGCCGCCAGGACCCGGTCCTGCGTCAGGTAAAAATGATCGCCGAGCCCTGGGACATCGGTCCCGGTGGTTATCAGGTCGGTGGTTTCCCGCCGGGCTGGGTCGAATGGAACGACAAGTTTCGTGACACTGTGCGCGCCTTCTGGAAAGGCGACGATGGTCAGCTCGCCGATTTCGCCGGACGCATGACAGCCTCTGGCGAGATGTTCAATCAGCGCGGTCGCCGGCCTTATTCATCGGTCAATTTCATCACCGCCCACGACGGTTTCACCTTGCACGACCTGGTGTCGTACAACGACAAACACAACGAGGCCAACGACGAGGACAATCAGGACGGTAGCAACCACAACCTGTCCTGGAATCACGGTGTCGAGGGCCCGACTGACGATCCCGAAATCAACGCCCTGCGCGCGCGCCAGATGCGCAACTTCTTTGCCACCTTACTGCTGGCCCAGGGTACACCGATGCTGGTGGCCGGGGACGAGTTCGCCCGCACCCAGCATGGCAACAACAACGCCTATTGCCAGGACAGCGAGATCGGCTGGGTCAATTGGGACCTGGACGAAGACGGCAAGTCGCTGCTCAAGTTCGTCAAACGCCTGATCAAGCTGCGGCTGGCCTATCCGATCCTGCGCCGCGGACGCTTTCTGGTGGGCAATTACAACGAGGACATTGGCGTCAAAGACGTCACCTGGCTGGCGCCGGACGGCACTGAGATGACCACCGAACAATGGAAAGACAGCCACGGCCGTTGCCTGGGGATGTTACTCGATGGCCGCGCTCAGGAGACCGGTATCCGCCGCCCCGGTGCGGTTGCGACGCTGTTGCTGGTGGTCAACGCCCATCACGACGTGGTCAATTTCCTGCTCCCTGAAGTGCCTGACGGTGGTTCCTGGACCTGCATGATAGACACCAACCAACCCTCGGTTCGTGGCCAGGAGCGCTTCGATTTCAACTACGAGTATTCGGTGACCGGGCGTTCGCTACTGCTGTTTGAACTGCAACACGAAGAAGAGGAGTGAAATCTGTGGGAGCGCCTTGACTTACCGGCATCAGGACAGGGTGATTTGGGTGATTTGGGTGATTTTCTGCAGACGCTGATCCTCTTCGTATAAAAAAACACCACCGATTCTTCATACAAGGGCGACGCAAACCTGAGTATGAGCAATACTCAGCTCGCGGCAATCCAGGGTTCGGAAAGCCAGCAAACCTCTCGATCAATACGTCAAGCACCGGCGTGAAGAGGATTGACCTCAAGCCATTGTTCAACTCTGGCGGCCATGCCAAAACAAGGATGTGACACTGATGAAATCTGTTTCCCTCCCCGAAAACACTCACCCTGCACAGATCTGGAATAGTGCGCTGCAGCTGGAAAACATCCCGGTCATCAGCACCAGTACGTTGGTCCCGCCAGGTGCTCGCGCGATTGTGATAGCCCCTCACCCCGGCGACGAGGTCGTGACCTGCGGCGGTCTACTGCAGTTATTGGCCACTCTTGGCCATCCCTTGCAACTGATCTCGATTACCGACGGCAGTGCCAGCCATCCGGGTTCGAACCTGTGGTCGGCCAAGCGCCTGAGTGTATTTCGCCCACAGGAAAGCGTCGAAGCCCTCCGGCGCCTGGGGCTGCCGATGCACAGTCTGAAGTGGATCCGCGGCGGCTTCACCGACAATGCACTCGCCGAACGCGAAGACCAACTGACCCAGTTCATTGCACGCTATTTGCGCCCCGGCGACGTGGTCTTCAGCACCTGGCGTGAAGACGGCGATGTCGACCATGACACCGTTGGCCGGGCCAGCGCCAAGGCCGCGGCGATGGTCGACGCGCAACTTTATGAAATACCGGTCTGGGCCTGGCACTGGCCGGTCCGCGAGCAAGGGCAGATTCCCTGGCAACGGGCGCGCAAGATTCGCCTGGATACCTGGACTGTGGCCCGTAAAAGCCATGCGACCCATGCCTATGCCAGCCAACTCGACGGCGAACCCGCCATCGGTATCGCGCCGATGCTGCCGCGAGTTATTCTGGAGCGCATGCGACTGCCGTACGAGATCGTGTTTGTGTAATCGACACCCGCGCGGATCAATGCGCCTGAAAACTCTGAACTGCCGGGCAAAGCATCAGTCGCATAAGTAATCAGCCCTGATTCAGAGGAGTGACCGTGACCAGCGATTCAGACAGGCGCCCCGTCAGCTCGGAACCGATGAACAGTGCACCGGCGGTTCATCGCCTGAGGGTGCTGACAGTCAATACTCACAAGGGCTTCACGTCCTTCAACCGGCGTTTCATCCTGCCGGAATTGCGCGAAGCGGTGCGCAGCACCTCGGCGGACCTGGTGTTTTTGCAAGAAGTGCTGGGCGAGCACGACCGCCACGCCTCGCACTACTACAACTGGCCGCAGCAGTCACAGTACGAATTTCTCGCTGACAGCATGTGGAGCGACTTCGCCTATGGACGCAACGCAGTCTATCCGGACGGGCATCACGGCAACGCCCTGTTGTCCAAATACCCAATCCGGCAACACCGCAATCTCGACGTCTCCATCACCGGCCCTGAACGTCGCGGGTTGCTGCATTGTGTGCTGGAAGTACCGGGGCATGCCGAGGTGCACGCGATCTGCGTGCATTTGAGTTTGCTGGAAAGCCATCGTCAGCTGCAGCTGGCGCTGCTTTGCCTACTGCTCGAATCGCTGCCCGACGACGCGCCGGTCATTATCGCTGGCGACTTCAACGACTGGCAGTTGCAAGGCAACGCCGCCCTCGCCCAACGCGCCTACCTGCATGAAGTCTTCGAGCGTCATCACGGGCGCCCGGCAAAAACCTACCCGGCGCGCTTCCCGTTGCTGCGCCTGGACCGTATCTACCTGCGCAACGCCAGCAGCCACCAGCCAAAAATCCTCAGTCACAGGCCGTGGACACACCTCTCCGATCACTTGCCATTGGCGGTGGAAGTGCATCTCTGAACCTGGATGGCATTGATCGTGGGTCGCTCGAAACGAGAAAAAACCACGCTTACCTGTTATTTCTGACAGTAGTCGCTGAAAAAAACTGCTGATACCGTGCAGGCACCGTACGTATGACGCCTACGGCCTAACGAGCATTAGCAGCAGGATGTTGCCAGCCGTACAGGATATTCAGGGTGCAACCCCACGCTGCGACGGTTTCCAGCCAGACCTGCTGACGCTTCAGCACTAAGGATCGCGAAACCGGACTACCAGTCACAGGGAGTTGTTCATGGACATTCGCAAGACACTGCTGATACATCCGTTCGGAGTTTTTGCTGTCTCGACTTCATTGTTCATTGCATGGCCGCTCGACTCTCAGGCCGCTTGTAGCCTGATCCCCACCGCTGGCAACGACAGTTTCGTCTGCGACAGCGCCAGCAGCGGCCCTCTCACTGACCTGTCGGGCAACAACAGCCTGACATTTTCCGCCAACGGCACTGGTCGTATCAACGGCAATGTCAGCTTCGGTGCAGGTGTCGATCGGGTAGTGATGGATTCGGGTTCGATCATTGGCACTCTCAACCAGGGTGATGGTAACAATAGCTTTAGGATCAGCGCCGGGCAGATCACCGGTGCGGTCATCCAGGGCAGTGGTATTGACGATTTCGTCATGACCGGCGGAAGCATTCAGTCGCTGGCTCAAGGTGACGGTCGGGATACCTTCCTGATGACCGGCGGCACCATCGGCAACCTGGTCACAGGCTTTGGTCGCGATACCATCATCGTGTCCGGCGGCAGCATTGGCGGCAATATCAGCGTCAGTGGCGGCGACGACACTGTCATCGTCAGCGGCGGGGTCATTGCCGGGGAAATCCGCACCAGCTTCGGCAATGACAGTTTCATCTGGAAGAATGGCGGTCAGATCAAGTCCGCAATCCTGATGGGCGATGGCGACGATAGCGCACTGCTCAGCAACCTGAATGAAAGCATTCTGTCCTCGACCCCGTCTCTGGATGGCGGGTTGGGTAATGACCGTCTCACCTTCGATAACAGTACCTCTGCTGGCGCGGCTCGTTATGTCGGCTGGGAGTCAGTCGAGCTAACCAACAACTCACGCTTTGATCTGGCGGGCGATTTTTTCCTGGGCGACAGTGCAACCGGAACAGGTGTCTTCTCCATCGACGGCAGCAGTGCCCTGGCGGTGACCCAAGGCAGCATCCGGCCCTATACCGCCGGCCAGTTGGCCACCCTCAACAACGCTGGTGTCATCGACATGACAACTGGCAGCAGCAGCGCGACAGACTCACTGACCATACACGGCAACTACGTAGGTAAAAACGGTCAGTTGCTGTTGCAATCCGTACTCGGTGACGACAGTTCAGCCAGCGATAAACTGGTGGTCTCCCAAGGCACCATCAGTGGTAATACCCAACTGGGCATCAGTAACCTTGGCGGGCTGGGCGGCCTGACCCGGCAGAACGGTATCGAGGTCGTACAAGCTCAAAATGGCGCCACCAGCAGCCGCGATGCCTTCGCGTTGAGAAACTCGGTTTCCGCCGGGGCCTACCAGTACTATCTGTTCAAGGGCGGTGTCACAGCCGGTTCGGAGAACAACTGGTACCTGCGTTCATCGGTCGTCGCCGTGCAACCACCCTCGGTTCCTCCGGTCATTCCACCGGCACCTCCAGTCGTCCCACCTGTTGCGCCCGTACCTCCCGCGCCTCCAGTTGTGGGGCCGGATGAACCGCCAGTTGAGCCCCCCACTGCCCCTGCCGTGGCTCCTGTTGAACCGCCGGCCCCACCACCGACACAGGTAGCTGCCCAGACCTCCCCGGTGCCTGCCACTAGCACTGCGCCATTACCCACTGCGGTAGCCGGCGCTGATCCGATCCCACTGTATCGCCTGGAAGTGCCGGTGTACTCGGTGGTAATACCCGCCGCCCAAGTGATGACCTTGCAAGCCCTTGGCACCTTCCACGATCGCCAGGGCGAACAAAGTCTGCTGACTGAAACCGGGGCCTTCCCCGCGGGTTGGGGTCGGTTCTACGGCAGTAACTTCCAGAAAAGCTGGTCAGGGACAGTAACGCCGAGTTTCGACGGCTCGATTCAGGGTTTCCAAATCGGTCATGATCTCTACGCGTCGGAAACCAGCGGTGGGCAAATCCAGCGTTTGGGCTTCTTCGTTGGTCAGAGCCGCCTGCAGGGTGATGTCAATGGTTTTGCCGAGGGTTTCCAACACCGACAGGCCGGCAGGGTAAAGCTTGACGGCGACAATTTTGGCGCCTACTGGACCTTGACTGACCCTACAGGCTGGTACGTGGATGCGGTCGCCATGGGCACGCATCTGGATGGTAATAACCACTCGGATCGCGGCGTGAAACTGGACACTGAAGGCCATGCCGTGACCCTCTCGCTCGAGGGCGGATATCCGATCGCTGTTTTCGACAACTGGGTGGTCGAGCCGCAAGTCCAAGTGATCGGCCAGCGTATCGATCTGAACGATCAGAACGACAGTATTTCCGATGTGTCATTCGACTCTCAGGATTACTGGACAGGTCGCCTGGGGGCTCGCCTCAAGGGACGCTACCTGGTGCGGAACATGCCAATCGAACCTTACCTGCGGGCCAATGCCTGGCGCACCTTTGGCGGTTCCGACACGGTGACCTATAACGGTGTTGACCGGATCAAAAGCGAACACAAGTCGTCCACCGCGGACCTCGGCGTGGGCATGGTCGCCAAGTTGTCATCCGCTGTCAGCGTCTACTTGGCTGCGGACTACAACACCAATCTGGATAGCAACGAGTTGGAGGGTGTCAGCGGTGACGTGGGAGTCAGGGTGAGTTGGTAGCCCGTAATTCAAAGCCCGTAGCCCCCTAACGAAAGCCTCTAGCCCGGTGCTTTTCGACGATTTTGCGTACAAACAAGAACTTAGAGAATCCTTTAATTTCAAATATTTGACGCCTATAAATTAACCCTACCACCCATCGTTCAATTTCTTGACGCGACGCCAGGAGTCTTCTTAGCTTCACGTACTACCCCCGGAAATACCATCAGGGGCAAGACTCAAAACACCTGCGCAAGCGGGCCGCCGAGCCTTGCCTCATTGAACTCGGTCGCCCCTCATTCGGGGTAGGAGAGACGCCATAGCGAGATAAGGCATGCGCGATTGCAAGGTAGACCTCCATGAAAACTTCCTTCACCTCACAAGAGATCAAAATTACCCTTTGCACCGTTTCGACTTCACTCCTGCTGTGTTCTTCCATGGAGGTTCAGGCGGCCTCCCCCGAAGATGAGTCGATACCCTGGTATCGTCAGGATGTTCCAGCATTTACCTTGCCGACGCCTGATGTGACGTCCGGCCGTTTCGTTTCAAATCCCTCACGCGATACTTACACGTTGACCATCAAAGAAGCAGCGCCCGCAGCCTGGGACCGCGTGTATGGTCAAGCCTCCAGACAGGCTGAAACCGACTACCTTGCCTCGCAGTTTTCCGGTAACGCTGATGGCCTTCTCAAGGCGCCAGCCCTCTACACCCTGCAAAATGACAGCGGCCCTACCCAGCGTGTCGGCCTGGTGGGTGGGCAGAGCCAGTTCCAGGCCAACAGTAATGGCATTATGCCCGTTCGCGTCATGACCGACCCGAGCACTGACACCCTTAACCTGCAAGGCTCAAGCCTCGGTGCCTACTGGAGCCTGACCGGTTCGCACGGCTGGCATGTGGATTTGACCGCGAGCGGTGGCCGGGTCAACGGCTACAGCCGCACCGATCAGGGCGCACGGCAAGCAGCCGAAGGTAGCGCGGTGACACTGTCGGTCGAAGGCGGAATTCCCATTGGCATCAGCGACAACTGGGTAGTCGAACCCCAGGCGCAGTTGATTAATCAACGGATTACCCTGGACACCCCAAACGCCGGAAGCGGCAACACGTCGTCCAGCGATTTGACCTCATGGAGTGGCCGGGTCGGTGCACGCTTGAAAGGTAACTACGAGATTAGCGGGCTGCCGGTCGAACCCTATTTGCGGACTAACTTCTGGCACACGGTAAACACCAGTGACACCCTGAGCCTCGGCCAGATTGACAAGATCAGCAGTAGCCGTAACTCCTCCGCTGTTGAACTGGGCCTGGGCCTGGTGGCCAGGGTCTCGCCCACGGTGAGCCTGTACGTGAGCGCCGATTACAGCGACGCCGCCGATAGCAACGCCGGTTTGATCGGCATCCTGGGTGTGCGGATGCGTTGGTGAGGATTGAGCGCAAAACCTGTGGCGAGGGAGCTTGCACCCTCGCCACACATGCTTGTCCGCTGCTAAACCTCGATCAACCCTCGGGCCGCAAGATCAACACCGCCAATGGCGGCAGGTTCAACACCAGCGACAGAGCCTGGCCATGGCTGGGCTCGTCCTCGGTGAAGACGCCACCGCCGTTGCCGTAATTGGAACCGGCATAGGTGCCGGCATCGCTGTTGATCACCTCGGCCCAGCGCCCAGCAATGGGTACGCCGATCCGATAGGCCGCACGTGGTACCGGCGTGAAGTTCGCCACCACCAACACCGGCCGCCCCTCTTTGCTCCAGCGCAGCCAGGCATAGACGCTGTTGATCGCATCATCGCCAATCAACCATTGGAAACCCTGCGGTGCATCGTCCTGATCGTGCAGTGCCGGTTCTTCGCGGTACAAGCGGTTGAGATCGCCCACCAGTTTCTGCACACCCCGGTGCTCCGGGTACTGCAACAGATACCAATCAAGCTGCTGATCGTGATTCCACTCCCGCCATTGCCCGAACTCGCAGCCCATGAACAGCAGCTTCTTGCCCGGATGCGCCCACATGAAACTCAGGTAGGCCCGCAGATTGGCAAATTTCTGCCAGCGGTCACCGGGCATTTTGTCGATCAGCGAATGCTTGCCGTGCACCACTTCGTCGTGGGAAATCGGCAGGATGAAACGCTCGGACCAGGCGTAAACCAGACCGAAGCTCAACTCGTTGTGATGGTGGGCGCGGTACACCGGATCCTGCTGAATGTAATGCAGCGAGTCGTGCATCCAGCCCATGTTCCATTTGTAATTGAACCCCAAACCACCCTGTTGGGTGCCCTGACTCACGCCAGGCCAGGCCGTGGACTCTTCGGCGATCATCAGCGCACCCGGCACTTCCAGAGCGATCACATCGTTCAGGTGGCGGACAAAATCGATGGCTTCCAGGTTCTCGCGACCGCCATGACGATTGGGCACCCACTCGCCGGCATTACGTGAATAGTCGCGGTAGAGCATCGAGGCCACCGCATCCACGCGTAGACCATCGACATGGTAATGCTTGAGCCAGTGCAGCGCCGAAGCCAGCATGAAACCGTGAACCTCGGTGCGCCCCAGGTTGTAGATCAGCGTGTCCCAGTCCTGATGAAAACCTTCCATCGGGTTGCCGTACTCGTACAGCGCGGTGCCGTCGAATTGCGCCAAACCATGGGTATCGGTGGGGAAATGCGCCGGCACCCAATCCAGAATCACGCCAATATTCGCCTGATGGCAGGTGTTGACGAAGGCAGCGAAATCATCCGGTGAGCCGTAACGGGCACTCGGGGCAAACTGCGACAGAGGCTGGTAGCCCCAGGAGCCTCCGAACGGATGCTCCATGATCGGCATCAGCTCGATATGGGT
>JAPLSD010000769.1 GCA_026398835.1 Pseudomonas sp. | reverse complement strand
CGCGAACGTCTACAAATTAGTCATGGGCTCTTTCCCTTCCGGTGTGACGGTCATCACCACGCTGGACGACGAGGGCCAAATCGTCGGCCTGACGGCCAGCGCGTTCAGTTCGCTGTCGATGGACCCGGCACTGGTGCTGTTCTGCCCCAACTACAGCTCCGACTCTTATCCGGTACTGATCAAGAACAGACGCTTTGCCATTCACTTGCTCTCCGGTGAGCAACAGAATGAAGCCTATGCCTTCGCCCGCAAAGGCAAGGACAAGGCGCAAGGTATCGAATGGACCCTCAGCGAGCTGGGTAATCCGCTGCTGAGCAATGCCACGGCGATTATCGAATGCGAGCTGTGGCGCGAATACGAAGGCGGCGATCACGCCATCATGGTCGGCGCTGTAAAGAATCTGATCGTGCCGCAGCAGCAGACCCGCCCGCTGGTGTATTGCCGCGGCAAGATGGGCTCGCTGCCGGCCTTTGCCTGATCCCAAACCCTTCGCCTGTAGCTGACAGGCCAACAACAAAAAATTCGAGGTATGCGTCATGAAGTTTTCGTTATTCGTCCATATGGAGCGCTGGGATGAGCACGTCAGCCACCGCCAATTGTTCGAAGACCTGACCGAACTGACCCTGTTGGCCGAGGCTGGTGGCTTCAGCACGGTCTGGATCGGCGAACACCACGCCATGGAATACACCATCTCGCCAAGCCCTATGCCATTGCTGGCGTACCTGGCCGCCAAGACCACCACCATTCACCTGGGCGCCGGCACGATCATCGCGCCGTTCTGGCATCCGTTACGGGTCGCCGGGGAATGTGCCCTGCTCGACGTGATCAGTAACGGCCGCATGGAAGTCGGGCTGGCCCGAGGTGCTTATCAGGTTGAGTTCGACCGTATGGCCGGCGGCATGCCCGCCTCCTCCGGCGGTCAGGCCCTGCGGGAGATGGTCCCGGTGGTGCGCGCCCTGTGGCAAGGCGACTACGCCCACGACGGCGAGATCTGGAAATTCCCGACATCCACCAGCGTGCCGAAGCCGATCCAGAAGCCCAACCCGCCGATGTGGATCGCCGCCCGCGACCCGGACTCGCATAACTTCGCGGTGGCCAACGGCTGCAACGTGATGGTCACGCCGCTGATGAAAGGCGACGAAGAAGTCCTCGACCTGAAGAACAAGTTCCAGGCCGCTCTGGACAACAACCCGAATGTGCCGCGTCCGCAACTGATGGTGCTGCGTCACACCCATGTCCATAGCGCAGACGATCCTGAAGGCTGGAAAGTCGGCGCCAAGGCCATCTCGCGCTTCTATCGCACCTTCGATGCCTGGTTCGGCAACAAGCAAGTGCCGGTCAACGGGTTCCTGGCACCTAGCCCGGAAGAGAAGTTCGAAGGTCGTCCTGAGTTCGAACTGGAAAACATCCACAAGAACACCATGATCGGCACCCCTGAAGAGGTGATCGCACGGATCAAGTACTACCAGGAACTGGGCGTCGACGAATTCAGCTTCTGGTGCGACAACAGCCTGCCCCACGCCGAGAAAAAGAAATCCCTGGAGCTGTTCATCAAGCACGTCGTGCCTGCGTTCAAGTAAGCCTGGAGTTACCCATACTGCCGGATCAGTCTGGGTCCGGCAGCCCCCGATCAGCATTGCCTGTCATGGTCGATTTTCATGATAAACAGTCGATTCAACCCCTATGCAAGCTCCCCTGCTCCAGGCGCTGAACTGGCGTACTTGCGTGGCGATTCGACTTCTTCGCACATCCATCTCAAGCGCTTGCGCGCCTGCGTGTCGGCCAAGCAAAACGGCTTCTGGCAGACAATCACCTGAGCACACCCTGAGTTAGAACCACACCCCGACCGGACTTCGCCTGGCGAATCCCGTCGCTGTGTACTCTGCTTCGACTCGATTTGATCGAGTCCGCGAGGCGGCCGTTTGCGCCCCGCTCTTCATCAGGTTTGCTCATGAATAATAAAAACGCACTTTTGATCATCGACATGCAACAGGAAGATGGCTTCACCCTGGAAAACTTCGAGGGGGTCATCACCCACAACCTTGCATTGCTCACGGCAGCCCGCCGCAGCGCTATTCCGGTGTTCTACACCCGGCATATCAACCAGGCTGACGGTTGCGACCTGCCTCCCGGCGAGCCCAGGTCCGACGATGGTGGCCCGAGCAGCTATCGGGCCGGCACCGCTCAAGTCGAAATCATCGCCGCACTGGCGCCCCGGCCGGACGAGCAGGTCATCGATAAGCATCGCTACAGTGGTTTCCATCAGACCGACCTCGACGCACGACTCAAACACCTGGGTGTCGACACCCTGATCATCAGCGGCGTGCTGACCGATGTCTGTGTGTTGACGACGGTTTTCGACGCCTTTTCCCTGGGCTATCGCGTCCAGTTGATCACCGATGCCTGCACCACCAGCACCTGGGCAGCGCACTACTCTGCGCTGCTGATCATGGCCAACTGGGTGTACGCCATTGAGTTGTTCACCTGCGAGCAATTCCTGCGTTCGCTGCGCGGTGAGCACTTTGTCTGCTGTGCCCCCGGGCAGCCGGACCTGTTCGCCCACCAACCCGAAGAGTTGGCGGACACCATTGTCCGTTTCCAATCCAGCCTTCAGTGCCAGGAGTGACTGCCATGAGCATCGAAAAAAGAAGCATCGATTTCATTCCAGAATCCGAACGCTACGGCAAACCCGGCTCGCTGTTTTTCATCTGGTTCGGCGCCAACATGAACATCACCACCATCGCCTCAGGGGTGCTGCCGGTGGTGATCGGACTGAATCTGTTCTGGAGCGCGCTGGCGATCATTCTGGGCTCGCTGTTGGGCGCGATTTTCATGGCGTCGCACTCGGCCCAGGGACCCAAACTGGGCATCCCGCAAATGATCCAGAGCCGCGCGCAGTTCGGGGTGATTGGTGCGATTCTGCCGTTGCTGTTCGTCATGCTGATCTACCTGGGTTTCTTCGTCAGCAACACCTTACTGGCCGCCCAGGCCCTGGAGACCGTCAGTCCGCTGGGTAGCAATGCCAATATCTTTGTGATCGGCGCGTTGTGCTTCGTGGTGGCGCTGTATGGCTACCGGCTGATTCATCGCCTGCAAAAACTGTTGTCGATCCTCTCGCTGTTGGTGTTCATCGCCGCCACGCTGCTCGCGCTGAGTCTGCCGATCCCGGCGGTGCAATGGGCTGTGACGGACTTCTCGCTGGCGAAATTCCTGATGGCGGTGAGCATTGCCGTGACCTGGCAACTGTCTTATGCCCCGTATGTAGCGGACTACTCACGCTACTTGCCGAGCAAGACGCCGATG